>JBFZEY010000297.1:0-3415 GCA_041306625.1 Spirochaetota bacterium
CGGATCGAGCGGTTCCGGAAACAGATGGATGAGCATCGGGCGAAATTTGACGAAGGTCTTTCCGGTCTTTCCGCGGCCGTGCGGCCAAAGTTTCAGAAGCTCACCGGCTCCGGGAACGGAAAGGCCATAGTACGCATCGACGGGGAGACCTGTGAGGGTTGTCGCGTGCAGGTGCCGGTCCACCTTGCCGGCGATGTGTCGAAGGCGGACCGGGTGATGTCGTGCAGCAATTGCGGAAGGTTTATTTATAACGGATAGGTCTCCGGCACGGTCCTTGTCGCAAGCGGTTTCAGGGAGCTTTTTAAAGCGCCCGCCGGAAAAGGGACCGCCGGGTTAAAAATAAAGAGGGTACTATGCTTCTGAGTATTGACAGGGTTTTACAGCTTCTGGCAGAAGGCAAGAGCGTGCAAAAGATCGCGGAGCTTTCCGATGTCGATGTCGCGGAGGTCTGCGCGGTGATAGAAGAAGCCAGGGCCATTCTCGAAACCAGCGACAAGGCGCGTTCGCGAAAGAAGATAATAATCAGGCGAAAAAACCCGGCCGATGATCCATCTCCGGCGCCTCCTGAAGAGGCGGGATCCGATGTTACGCCGGACGGGGAGATTTTCGACGGGGCGGAGCTGTCGGCCGTGCCGCTTGACTCGTCCCTGGTGATGTATACCGACGGCGCATCGCGCGGAAACCCGGGCCCGGCCGGGATTGGAATTGTCATTTACGACAGCGACAACCGCCAGGTCGGCAAGGTTTCGCTGCCCATCGGTGTGCAGACGAACAACTTTGCCGAATATACCGCGCTTATACACGCCCTTCGGATCGGACGCTATTTCAGGGCCCGCATGCTGAAGATCCGTACCGATTCAGAGCTCGTGGTAAAACAGATAAAAGGCGAATACAAGGTCAACCACGAGAATATAAAGGGCCTTTACGAGGAGGCTATGAAGCTTAAAAAGGCCTTCAGCAGCTGCAAAATAGAGCACGTTACGCGCAACTTCAACGACAAGGCCGATTACCTGGCGAAAAAGGCCTCGGAACTGAACAAATAGGCGGGGCAAGGGTTTTTATGGATGCTCCCCGCGAGGAACAGGATCTCATCACGGAGCTGTGCTCCAGGCTTGGCCTGGATCCGGTAATCGCCCAACTGCTCGTTCGCCGTGGACTTGCGGGCGCAATGGAAGCGGATGCGTATATTAATCCCAGTCTGGCCATGCTGCACAGCCCTTTCCTGATGGAAGGAATGGCGGATGCCGTTGTGCGACTTGACAGGGCCGTTGTCGCCGGTGAGCGGATCGGTATTTTCGCCGATTCGGACCTCGACGGGCTTTCGGCTCTTGCGGTGATTGAGAGGCTCCTCGATACGATCGGTGCGCGTGCGGACCGCGTGAGACGCTATCCCGTTGAAAACGATGACTACGGCGTGAACTTGCGTTCGGTAGAGGATTTTTCCTCCGAAAAGGTGTCGCTCCTCGTCACGCTCGATTCGGGTATCCGTGATATCGCCGAGGTCCGCCGGGCACGCGAGCTCGGCATGGATGTGCTGGTCTGTGACCATCACGAGCCCGGCGATGCGCTGCCGGATGCGATCATAATCAACCCCAAAGTAAAGACCTGCCCTTATCCCTTCCGGGAGCTCGCGGGAGTCGGTGTGGCCTTCAAGCTGTGCTGTGCGCTGCTGTACGCGCGCGGGGCGGATTACAACCGGCGATTTCTGCTCATATCCGGGGAGGATGGCGAGGTATACTTTGCGAAAATACGGAATATGGTGATCGAGTCGTCCGGTAGTTTTCTAAAGCTGCCTGATCCAGGCCTGATCGGGCTTGCCGATTGCGATCTTATTCTGCATCATGGCCTGGACGATGACTTTGTGGAAAAGTTGCGTGCCGCGGGGTGCTCTGCCGCAGAGCACTTTCTCAGTTTCATCGAACCGGAGGGCGAAACCGATCGGGCGCTGACACTCGAAGACTTGTGCGATGCCTATTCGATACGGTCCGACCTGTATACGCGCCGCGCCGACCTGCTCAACCGGCTTTTTCTGGAGCGATGTTACGGAAACGAGACCACGCTGGCCGGATTTGCGAAATCGTCGCTCGACCTTGTGGCCCTGGGCAGTATCGCCGACATCATGCCGCTGACTCACGAAAACAGGATACTGGTACGTCACGGGCTCGAGGCGCTTGGAAACACGATACATCCCGGGCTCCGAATGCTGTTACAGAAAAACGGCTGGGGGACGACGGCCCGCGATGTTGCGTGGAAGATAGCGCCCTTTCTTAATACGCCGGGTCGGTACGGTAAAAGCCATCTGCTCGCCCGCTTTTTTCTTGAGCATGACGAAAGCGGCTTGAAGGAAGTCATCGCAGAAATAACCGATATGAACGAGAGGCGCAAGGACGAGTTAGCCTCCCTTTATGAGCGGCTTTACGAAGAGTGCCGTACCGGCGGTATGCACCGTGCCGGGGAGGGAATGTATTTCGTATGCGATTCCGAGGTCCCCGACGGCCTGTGCGGCCTGCTGGCCAACAGGCTCGCCGACGCGTTGAAGCGACCGGTGATCGTGGTCGCTCTTGCCGGAGGGCGCGATGTAGTGAAAGGGTCGGGAAGGGCCAGCGGGAGTTTTGATTTTTTTTCGCACGCTGCCGCTTTGTCGCCGCTTTTCGAAAGAATAGGGGGGCATCCCCAGGCGTTTGGTTTCTCGATCCGGACTGACAGACTGGGCGAAGCCCGCACTGCCATAGCATCCGGACTGGAACAGGCACCACGAAACGGAATAGAGCGGGAGCTGCCTGTATTCGCTGATATCCTGCCGGAAAAAATCGCTGATCTTAACACTGATTTTGTAGACTCTCTCGGTATATTCGAACCGGTCGGCCACCGGAACGAAGAACCGCTTTTTCTGTCGCGCGGACTTCGAGTTGCGGCTTTCAGGGTCATGGGTGCGGGGCGAACGCACGGCAAGTTCATACTCGAGGGATCCGGGAAGATCGAGGCGGTCGGCTGGGGAATGGCCGGTGAAATGTCTGAATCGGCGAAAAAAGGTACAGCGGACCTACTATATACTCTTTCCATAAATGAGTACCGCGGGGAGCGGAAACCCCAGATGCTTATAAAAAGCATAGTGGATGATAAACGCGAATCCGACGCGCCTGACCGGGATATTCATGTGCCGGATATTAATAGTATTTGACTTTCATGAATGCCCCGGATACGGTGAAACGATCGCAACGGCGAGAAACTATCCTCGAGGAAGTGCCATGAACATCGAAGTAAAAGAAAATGACGCCCAGGTGAGCGTCATCGTAAACGGCGACATAGAGATGATGACCATCAAGGAATTCAAGGAAAAGCTGCTCAATCTCGGCCAGGTGACCGAGAAGGACATCGAGCTTGACCTTGCCAATGTCGAATATATCGATTCCTC
>JBFZEY010000298.1:0-5590 GCA_041306625.1 Spirochaetota bacterium
GCGGTGTCCTTGAAAGGATCGCCTACCGTGTCGCCTATAACGCCGGCCTTATGGGCATCGGAGCCCTTTCCGCCGTAGTTACCCTTCTCGATGTATTTCTTCGCGTTGTCCCATGCGCCGCCGGCATTGTTGAGCATACAGGCGAGTGAGAAACCGGTGGCAAGTGAACCGGCCAGAAGGCCCATGACGCCGGCAACCCCGAGCACCAGTCCCGTCGCGACGGGAATGAGGAGCGCCAGGAACGAAGGAACGATCATCTTGCTCTGCGCACCCTTGGTCGAGATCTCGACGCAACGGGCGTAGTCGGGCTTCTGCGTTCCCTGCATGATGCCGGGGAACTCCTTGAACTGCCTGCGGACTTCCTCGACCATGGCGCCGGCGGCGCGGCCGACGGCCTTGATCGTCATGGCGCAGAATACGAAGGCAACCATGGCGCCGAGGAAAAGACCGCAGAGGACCAGCGGGTTCATGAGCGACATGTCGTAGGCGGCCGCGAAGTGTTTGATCTGCGCGGTGTGAGCGACCACGTCGAAATCGCTGGCGACGACACCTTCAGGCAGCTTGGAATAGAATTTCACCGCGCCGACCTGGAAGTAGCCTTCGGGCGATAAAACGGCATACTTGCCGATCCATATTTTAACTTCTTCGATATAGGCGGAGAGAAGGGCCATCGCGGTAAGCGCGGCCGAACCGATCGCGAAACCCTTTCCGGTCGCGGCGGTCGTGTTGCCGAGCATATCGAGGGCGTCAGTTCTCTTGCGGACTTCCGGAGGAAGGTGGCTCATTTCGGCGTTTCCGCCGGCGTTATCGGCGATGGGACCGTATGCGTCGGTGGCCAGCGTGATGCCGAGGGTCGCGAGCATGCCGACCGCCGCGAAACCGATGCCGTAGAGGCCGTAGTTCGCGCCCTGGGTGAATCCGCCGGCGGAGGCGTAGGCGACGATGATGCCGATAACGATCGTTATAACCGGTATGCCGGCCGAGAGCATGCCGGTTGACATGCCGTCAAGAATACCGGTTGCCGGACCCATGGTGTGCTGTTTGGCGATACTCTGGGTCGGAGCGTACTCATCGGCGGTGTAGTACTCGGTCGACTGGCCGATGATGAGTCCGGCAACGAGACCGGCGATAACGGCGCCGAAGATGCCCCAGGTAATGAGGTTGATGTACGCAAGTACGGCGAGCGCGGCGATGATCATGAACGAGCTTCCCCAGACTCCGATGTTAAGGGAGACGAGAAGGTTCTTCATCGTCGCTTCTTCCTTCGTGCGTACCATGAAGATGCCGATGATCGAAAAGAGGATGCCCAGACCGGCGACGACCATGGGAGCGATGATCGGCTTGACCACATCGGACGCCTCGGCTGCCAACAGAGGAAGAGCCGCTCCGAGAGCGGCGGTCGCCAGAATGGAGCCGCAATACGACTCGTAAAGGTCGGCGCCCATGCCGGCCACGTCGCCCACGTTGTCGCCCACGTTGTCGGCGATCGTCGCGGGATTGCGGGGGTCGTCCTCGGGAATTCCCGCCTCGACCTTACCGACCAGGTCGGCACCGACGTCGGCCGCCTTGGTGTAGATGCCGCCGCCCACGCGCGCGAAGAGCGCCTGCGTCGACGCGCCCATGCCGAAGGTGATCATGGTAGTGGTGATTTCAACGAGCTTCGCGTGCTTGAATTCCACGCTGTTGATCAGGTGCATGTCGAAAACGCCGCCGGCGATGCCGATTTTATGCACGAGGGCTTCACTCAACTGCCAGATATTGTTGTCGTAAATGTAGTTGAGCCCCATGTACCAGAGCGAAATGTCCAGGAGACCGAAACCCACAACGACGAGTCCCATGACCGCTCCCGAACGGAAAGCCACCTGGAGACCGCGGTTGAGCGATTTTGAGGCGCCCTGCGCTGTTCTTGATGATGCGTTGGTGGCGGTCTTCATGCCAAGGAAACCGCAGAGGCCCGAAAAGAAACCGCCGGTCAGAAACGCAACGGGTACGAACGGGTTCTGGATTCCGAAATAGGCGAGCACGGTGAAAAGCACAACCAGCGCTAAAAAGACGATGGCGACGACCTTGTACTGTCGCTTGAGATAGGCGAACGCGCCTTCCCGGACGTACCCGGCTATCTCTTCCATTTTCTCATTGCCTTTCTCCGCTCCCATCATCAGCCGGTATAAAACCCAGGCGAAGAACAGGGCAATGAGCGACGCCACCGGGGCGATATAAAACAGAGGATTAACCATAGTGAGTCACTCCTTTACCATTAGTTTTTATTTGTAAAGACTGCCCGTCCGGCCATGCCGGACGGGCGTGAATACGCTGAATCATTTTTCCATCGCGTTAAGGACATATTCCGCGAGGTCGAAGGTCTGTAGATTCTGAATGTCGAGCTCGTTCGCGCCGTCCGAGAGCATGGTCAGGCAGAACGGGCATGCCGTCGCTATTTTCGTGGCCCCGGTCGCCTGCGCGTCCTTGGTCCGGAACTGGTTTATCCTGGTGCCGAGGTGTTCCTCGATGAACATGCGCGCACCGCCCGCTCCGCAGCAGAAACTGCGATGGTGGTTGCGGCTCATCTCGACGATCTTGGTTCCGGGGATCGCCTTGATGATGTCGCGCGGCGCCGCGTAGATATCGTTGTAGCGGCCGAGGAAGCACGAGTCGTGATAGGTGACGGTCTCGTTGAGCGGCGCGACCAGCTTGATCGTGCCTTTCTTGATGAGGTCGGCGATGATCTCGGTGTGATGGTACACCTCGTAATTCGCCTCGAGGGGCGCGCCGTCCGAGCCCTTGGCAAGCCTGGCGAACTTCGCGTATTCCTTCTTGATCACGTTATAGCCGTGGGGACAGGTGGTGACGATTTTCTTCACCCCGTAGGTCTTGAATATCTCGAGGTTCTGGGTTGCCAGCGCGTGGAAGAGATACTCGTTTCCGGCGCGCATGGCGGCGTCGCCGCAGCAGGCCTCCTCGGCGCCGAGGATGCCGACCTTGTACCCGGCCTTCTGGAGTATCTTGATAAGCGCGATGCCGATCTTCTGGTTGCGCTTGTCGAAGGACGCGTAGCAGCCTACATAGTACAGGTAATCGACCTCGGGATCCTCGGAAAGCGTCTTGACTCCCAGCTCGGCGGGCAGCCAGTCGCCCCGTCCCGCGAAGCCGAAGCCGAACGGGTTGGAGTTGTTCTCCATGTTCGAGAGTGTTGTCTGGAGCTCGGGCGCCATGGAGCCTTCCATGAGAATCTTGTAGCGGCGCATGTCGTTGATCTTGTTGACGTGTTCGATCTGCACCGGGCAGTTCTCCACGCATGCGGCGCAGTTGGTGCACGACCAGATCTCATCGTCGAGCACGTGCTCGCCGATGAGGATCTTCGACACGACGGCCGAGCCGTCCTGGCCGGCCTTCTTCGCTTCCATGAGCTTCGGTACACGTTCGTCCATGGCCGCCTTGACGTCGTTGACTATTTTCTTCGGAGAAAGCGGCTTCTCGGTGAGGTACGCCGGACAGTTGTCCTGGCAGCGGCCGCAGCGGGTGCAGGCGTCGCCGTCCATAAGCTGTTTCCAGGTGAACTGTTCGACAGAACCAACGCCGAACGACTCGGCGGTCTCGAAGGTTTCGGGCGATATGGGCTTCATCGAGTACTTGGTCTTCGTGTTTTCGTTGTCGAGGTTTTGAAAATAGACGTTGAGCATGGTGGTGGTAACGTGCCCCAGCTTGTCGGAGCCGACCAGGCCGATAAAGGAGAAGGCCGAAACCATGTGCAACCACCAGTTGATGTAGTGCATCGTCTCGAGGGCCGGCTTGCCTATCCATGAAAACGCGTATGCCATGAGGTAGCCGAAGGGCGACCATACCTCAAAGACCGGGAAGTCCGTGATGGCTATGCGCATCGCTTCATTGAAAAAACCGGTAAGGATGATGAAGGTGATCAGCGCGAGCGCGAAGGTGTCGATCATCTTGTTGTCGAGCCGGGAGGGTTTCACTTTGTATCTTCTGTAGATCGCCATGCCGAGACCGAGGAGAACGACCATCCCGAAAAGATCACCTGCGAGAGACCATATAAGGTAGAAGTTTCCGTAGATGAACTTGGTGTGGAAGAAGAGCTCGGTGAAGTCCTCCTGCACCACGATGATCAGCGTAACGATAAAGAGGCCGATAAAACCCCAGAAGAGGCTTACGTGGAAGATGCCCGCGTAGGATTCGCGCAGCACCTTGGCCTGGAAAATGATGTACTTGAAAAACGCGTAGATCCTTTTTTCGTGGAAATCGGTGCGGATCTCTCCGACGCCCTGCCTCCAGATCATGATTCTACGGTAAAGGGTGATGCCGAGATAGATGAGCGCAGCAAACATGAAGATGTATATGCCCCAGCGCATGAAACCATGCGGGCCGCCAACATTGAAGTACATCTGGCGGGCGATGTCGGTGGCGGGCATATCGTACAAACCGGCGAAATTCATAAGAATCCTCCGCTTCTGTTAGATATGAAACGATAATCGCTGGTGATAAATTGAGTTCTCAATGAACTCTCACGGAACAGATCTGTTGCATACAGGGCGAACAGGACGGCCTTCCGCGTCTGTGACGGGAAAACCCTGTATTGCCGGGTCCCGCAACAATTCCAATGCAAACCTGACTACTCAAAGTCCATTACGTAACCGTTGGGAAGGTTGTCAACTTTATTTTATCGGTGAAACACGACATATTAATATGAATGTATATATTTGTACGAGGATGTTCGCCCGGGTTGAAAACCCTCGCCACCCGGCCGGCGGAGCGTATTTTTTGATGTTCCCGAGCGGAATTTGCGATATATTTCAGCAAGCAAAGCGGACATTTTTTATTGACATCGCTTTGGCAGGGGGCGCATAGTGAGCCCCTTACGGACGCCGCCGCCGGCGGCGTACCTATATATCGCGCTATCTTATCCAGAGTGGTGGAGGGACTGGCCCCGAGAAGCCACGGCAACCGTCCCCGTAAGGGGACAGGTGCCAACTCCAGCGGATGACAATCCGGGAGATGGGATGGCAGTTTATCGAAGAATAAACCGCTATCGCCTGTAAGAGATACGCGGTTTTTTTATTGGAGAGAAGACCCGCTTGGCCGGGCGCACGCATGAAGACGAATGGAATACTCGATGTACCCGATGACTCGGTGGGTCTTGTCAAAACCGAATACTTCACCTTCGCCGTTATACCGGATGAGATGCTGCTGGTTTCAGGCAGGAGGCTCGGGCCGGTAACGCTCGCCTACGAAACCTACGGGAATCTCAACGCGGAGCGCACGAACGCGGTGCTCCTGTTGCATGCTCTTTCGGGCTCCGCACACGCGGCCGGATATAACAGCAACGATGATCTGTATCCCGGCTGGTGGGACCTCTATGTCGGTCCCGGAAAGACCTTCGATACGAACAGGTATTTCATTATATGCTCGAACGTCATAGGAGGATGTACGGGATCGACGGGGCCCGCCTCCATCGACCCGGGTACCGGAAAGGAATTCGGGCTGAGCTTCCCGATCGTGACGATTCATGACATGGTGAACGCTCAGTACCATCTGGTGAGGCATCTCGGTATTGACCGCCTGCTTGCGGTGGCGGGCG
>JBFZEY010000299.1:0-5256 GCA_041306625.1 Spirochaetota bacterium
CGGGGCGCGGCAATCTCATGAAGCATCAGGTTTCTTAGTAAAAACTTGTTGTCTTGTGAGATCGCCACGTCGGCCTGCGGCCTCCTCGCGATGACATTTTTGTCAGTTACGCAACAAGTCTGTTATTTATAACCATATTTAATCACGAGGTATATCATGGAAATCAAACTCCCCTGGAGCGGCGAAACACTCACGATCAACGTTCCCGACACCTGGACCATCCACTATCCGAAGGCCGAGGGAAAACAGGAGAAGGCGCCGGCGGACGATCTCAAACTCGTGAAGGCCGCGCTCGCCAGACCCGTGAAATCGACGCCCATCGAGAAGATGAAGCTCAAGGGTAAAAAAATAGTCGTCGTGGTTGATGACAACACCCGACCGACACCGGCCGATCGGTTCTTCCATCTGGTCCTCGCGGCGCTGACGAAAGCGGGCGCCTCCATGAAAAACGTCCTCCTCATCCCCGCTCTCGGCATCCATACCCCCATGACTGGGGAGGAGATGGCCCTGAAGGTGGGTCCGAAGAACCTGGCGAAAATAAAATGGGAGAACCACGACGCGTTTAATAAGGATAAAAACCACTACTTCGGAGAGACAGGCCGTAAAACCCCGGTATGGCTCAACCGGCACCTCGCCGATGCCGACCTCATCATCTCGATCGGCATGGTTGAGCCGCACCTGTGGGCGGGATTCGGCGGCGGCCTGAAGAACATCCTGCCGGGCGTCGCCTATTTCGAGACGATCGGCATCCATCACTCCATCATCGCCGAGCCGCCGTACCTCTTCAACCGCGTCGGCATGCTGCCCGAGAAGAACTCCTTCCGCCAGGACCTGGAGGAGATAAAAGGCCTCATCAAGGCGCCCGTGTTCTGCCTTAACGTTTCAATCGACCACACAAAAAAAATTACCGCCGCCTTCGCCGGCGATCCGATCGCCTGCCACCGAGAGGGCGTGACCTTCAACAACCGAACCAGCGGTCTGCTGTGTGATCACAGGATGGACGCCATCATCGTCA
This sequence comes from Spirochaetota bacterium, assembly GCA_041306625.1. GTDB lineage: Bacteria > Spirochaetota > UBA4802 > UBA4802 > UBA5368 > MVZN01. The sequence continues at coordinate 1,016 of JBFZEY010000299.1, forward strand.
ACTCCTATCCGATGGATATAAACTTCAAGCAGGGGATGAAGTGCGTGGGGAACTCGCTCCCGGCGCTGAAGCCAGGCGGCGCGGTCATCGCCTTCATGGTGGCCGAGCGCGGCGCTGATGACATCAAGGTGCCGGAGGACTCAAAGCCTTTGTGGCTCGTGAAGACAATCCTGCGCACCATCGGGCCCTCGCGCGTGATGGGCTTCCTCGAGAAGGTCAAGAAGGGCCTTAACGTGGAAGAGAAGTTTTTACTGTATTACTCCATGCAGCTCATGCGCCAGTACGATCTCTTCTTCCACGTGCCCACACTCGACGACGAGGAGATCAAAAAATTCGGATTCTTCGTCCACGCCCGCGATCCGCAGGCAATCGTCGACATCGCGGCGAAGAAGATTGGAAGGCGCGCGCACGTGGCGGTTTTTCCGGAGGGCGGCGCGACCTTTCCGATCGTCCGCGAGTAAAGCGCCCGGTATCGCCCGGGGCCGACCCCGGCTCCGGGCGGAACACACATGTCGAAAACGAGATGGTTTACAGGTACACAACGCCCGCACGGAATAACGTCGCGTCTGCGAAAAAAATCCGCAACCTTTGACCGGTAAAAACTGTCGATTGCGGTAAGACCCCGTTCAGGGCAAACGCCACCATCAGGACGGTAGTTCGATCATGAGCATTCGCCAACCATTTTCTTCGCTATCCCATTTCGCGGGCGCGGTTGCGGCCCTGACGGGCACCGCCATCCTCGCAATCAGCACGTGGCACGACCCGGGTGCCCTGGCAAGCTCGCTGATCTACGGCATCTCGGCCACGCTGCTTTTCACCGCGAGCGGCATCTATCACGCGGCCAGGAGTGGAGAGAACGAAAGATCGATGCTTCGGAAACTCGACCATTCGGCCATCTACGCAATGATCGCCGGCACCTATACGCCCGTGGCGTTCGCGTACCTCTCGGGGGCATGGGCGTGGAGCATCGTTGCCGTGCAGTGGGGCCTGGTGGTCGCCGGCATCGCCATAACGCTCCTCTGGATCACGCGGCCGCGCGGCGTCTCCGTCGCCATCTACGTCGCCATGGGATGGGTCGCCATAGTGGCGGCGAAGGAGCTGTTTGCTGCGATGCCCGCCCGGGCCCTTATCCTCCTGCTCGCCGGGGGACTTTCGTACACTGCAGGAGCGTTAATCTACGCGATTAAAAAACCCGACCCCCTTCCGGGGAGATTCGGGTTTCATGAGTTATTCCATGTCTTTATTCTGTTCGGCGCGGGCTTTCACTACTTCCTGGTGCTCGACGCCATGGGCGGGGGGTAGCCCCCCCTACTTCCCGCCGCAGTCGGCCTTTTTTTCCAGGTAATCCTTGAAGCTTATGTGCCGAAGATAGCACTCGCTCTTGATATACGAGAGAAGCGGCAGAAAGGTATCGGCCTTTATATAGCCGGGGATCTGCGTGATGAGGCCGCCGTTTTTATCGACAAATACGATGGTGGGAAGCCCGCGCACTCCCATCATGGCGGCGAAATCGGCGGGCCTGAGGCTTTTGCCGTCGACCAGAAAGGGCTTCGTGGACTCCATGTCGATTTTGACCGGCACGAAATCATCGGACAGCTTTTTCATCACTTCGGCATCGGCAAAGGTGTCCTTTTCCATCACGACGCACCAGTGGCACCACGAGGCGTAAAAATCGATCACCGCGGGCTTCTTCTCGCTCCGCGCAATCTTCATCCCTTCCTCATAACTCTTCCACTGGACGGACCCTTTCGGTGAGCCCTGCCCGCCGCAGACCGGAAAAACGAGTGCCATGAACAATACGGCCGCAAACAGACGCTTACGCATCGTGAATCTCCTTTATCGTTATATGGTGTTTATATGCCCGGCCCCGGACAGGCGCGGGCATTTTCGATTCCCCTCAGAGGAAGGCCCTCCCCTCGCCGCGGTAGGTCTTCACACGGGCGGCCACCCGATCGCCCTGCACGAGTAAAAGCTCATTGAAGCGTTCGCAGAGCTCGCCCGCCTTGGCGTGCTGAAACACGACCGGATCGCCTGCCGAAAGCGACGGGCATTCCGCCGGAAGCGTTAGCGGGGTCTGCACCTCACCCGCCGCCTCGAGGGGCAGAAGCCGAAGCCCCACGGGCAGAACCGGCGACGGCAGCTTGTCCGGCCCCATGGCCCCCGAGGCCACGTATCCGCCCCCCAGGCAGGTAACCATGCCGGGGGCCGGAATGCGCACCACCTGCACTGCAAAGAAGGCGGACGGCCTGAAACGGACTTCTTTAAAATGATGGAAAAGCCCCGAGCAGTAGAAGGCCGATCCCGCCGTCACCTCGGTGAGCCGCGGGTCACTGCCCGACGACGCCAGGCTGCCGCTCCCTCCGCCGTTGACGAGCCGCAGATCAAGCCCCTCCGCCTTCAGCGCATCCACGATATCGTCGCGCCGCGCGGTGAGCTCCCGAACCGATGCCTTTTTGATCGTGCGCATGAGCACGTTTTTGAATCCGGCTCCGGGAATGTCATCGTTCAACCCGGCGATGTGCCCCTCGTATCCCATCACGGAATCGATCGCCACCCAGTCGTACTTCTTCGACACGCGCGCAAGATGGAGCGCCTGATCGACCGTGCGCACGGGGCTTCGGCGCAGCCCGAGGTGCACCGGCGTACCGAGCGGACGATAGGCCATATCCACCTCCATGCATACGCGCAGCCTGGCGCGCGCCCTTTTGCCGGCCGCCGAAAGTATTGCAAGATGCTCTTCGCTGTCGACCATGATCGAAACGATCTTTTTCGCCTTTGTGAGTTTAACAAGCAAATCGACGTCCGATTGTTGAACGCTCGGGTAGGCCACGATAATGTCATCGAAGCCCTTCTCCGCCAGGAACGCCGCCTCCTCCATCGTGAATCCGAGTATGCCCCTGTACGCGGGACCGCCCCGCCGAAAGACGCGCCGGGTAAGCTCCACGCAGCGGATGGATTTGGTGCCCACGCGTATTGTTTTGCCGGTAGAGCGCTGGGTGGAGGCGACGTATTCGATGTTCGCATCGAAGGCGTCGAGGTCCACGAAAGCGGCGGGAAGGCGCTCGTTTTTAAGCGCGTCACGGAAACGAAAATAATCCTCATTGGCGAAGAGTGCCATCCGGTTCCTCCTTCTGTTCAGTAGCTATCGCCGCGCCGCGGTTCGAGTTCGGTCACACGGGTTTCAAACAGGCCGATATCGTAGGACGAGCCGCACTCGGGACAGATGAAAATCACCCGCATGCCCTCCTTTTCCTTTCGAAACGATGAGTGGAACCCGCGGGCATACCCGCAGTTTGGACAGACGCGGAATTCATCCATCGCGATACCTCCGGACCGTGCGGTTGTAGTGCCGTATCTTCACCACATGCAGCGGCGAAAATCCAGCATTATTTATTCGCATAAAAACCTTATTGACTGGAATCGGCGATAAGCACATATAGTGGACTTTCATCATCGCCGCCGTCGCGGCCGTAAAAGGAGACAGGGATGGACAGTAAAACCGTGTGGATCGATTTCGAAACGGCCGAGCGCTTCATGATCGACGTGCTCGAGGGCGTCGGCGTACCCGTGGCGGACGCCAAAATCGTCGCGGAGGTGCTCATTACCGCGGACAAGCTCGGTTTCGATTCGCACGGTATGAACCGCCTCAAGCCCATTTATTATGACCGCATTAAAGCGGGCATACTGAATCCGGTCACGAAGATCGAGATCGTGCGCGAGGCCCCGGCCATCGCGGTCATCGACGGGCACGACGGCATGGGCCACGTCATAGCCAAGAAGGCGATGCGGATGGCGATGGACAAGGCGAAGACCTTCGGCATAGGCATGACGGCGGTGCGCAACTCGTCGCACTACGGGATCGCCGGTTATTACGCGCTCATGGCCGTGCGAGAAAACATGATCGGCATCACCGGCACCAACGCCCGTCCATCCATAGCCCCGACCTTCGGCGTGGAGAACATGCTGGGCACCAACCCCATCACCTTCGGCATTCCGACCGACGAGGATTTCCCCTATCTTCTGGACTGCGCCACCTCCATAAGCCAGCGCGGCAAGATAGAGGTCTACGCCCGAGAGGGCAAGGACGTTCCCGCGGGATGGGTGATCGACCTGGACGGCAACGCGCGGACCGACTCGGTGAAGATTCTCGAGGACCTCACCAAGGGCACCGCCGCGTTCGCTCCGCTTGGCGGCATCGGCGAGGAGGGCGGCGGGTACAAGGGATACGGGTACGCCACCGT
>JBFZEY010000300.1:0-4472 GCA_041306625.1 Spirochaetota bacterium
GCAAGTGACGATTCCGGCACGCCCGTGTCGCCCGGCACCCACTGTATGCCGTCGATGCGGTCGATGTCCAAAATCGAATCGACGAACTTGAGCGCGTCCGGGCCGTCGAGGTGATAGATGGCCCTGTCGAGCCGGGCGGCCTCCCTCTCGAGCGACGGCCTGACGTAGTCGTCGAACAGGCGCGGGGAAAGGTTCGCGCAGAAATCGCACTGAAGCGGGTACCAGCGCCCCTCGAGATAGAGCGGGATCCAGGCCGACATTCCGCCTGTGTGTTTCGACATAAGCGCGTACAGCTCGTCGAAACACCGGAACCACACCCCGTCGATCTCCTCCACGAGCCGCTCCACTTCCTGCGGGCAGTCGACAAGGTCGAAGATCAGCTCCTGCGCCCCGCGGAGGGAGACCGCGATGTCGAACGCGCCGCCCAGGTCGGTCATACCGACGAGATGCCGCCCCGGCGCGCGCTCGGCGTAGTACGCCGTCATGCGCAATGCCGCCCGCCACAGCTCGTGGTCTTCGATAAGCCGGAGCGGCTTCCGGCCCTCCCATTTTCGTATGACCGGCTCGCGGCCGAACCAGACCGTATCCGGGCGAAGCGTGTAATCGGCACCGACGAAGGCCGCAACGACCCCCGGACCCATATATGCCGAGGTTATGGGGAGAGCCTCGCCGCCGTGGTAGCCAAGGCTGAACACGAAATCGTATGCGCCGCAGGCGATTTCCGGGTCCGTCCACTGGCCGAAGAGATCATTCGCGGCACGCAGTTCTGCATTCGCCGCAAGAGGAATCTTCCTCGGCGCCGTAACCGAAATGCAGCAGCGGTCCAGCATGTCGCGCGCCCAGAAGGCCTCGAAGCGTTTCCGGGCAATCTCCCAGTCATCCTTATAGAACATGCCGCCCCTCACCGGTCAGAGTTTCATCACGCGCTCCCCGCAGCGCCACGCGAACGATAGTAAACATCCGCGGATTGAATGAACGAATCCGATCCCAAACGTCTTTCACCGATCGTTCCCGTCGCTTTGAGGCGTTCAGTTCGGGTTTGCGGGCGCGTCCCCGGAAGCCATCTCCCGTGCGCGCACGGCCAGAAGTCCGCGCAGAGTTTCCCGGTCCCGTGTGATATGGCGCGCGACCATCAAAAGCAGGAGCCCGCACGGCACCCACCACGAAACGGCGAAGTTCATCATGAACAGGTACCCCATCGGCGCAAGCAGTCCGCCGATAGCGGGCCCCAGGCCCTGCCCGATATTGTTGGTGATGTTGAATACCGAAAACACCGTACCGCGGTGCTCCGGCCTGTTGACGTTCATTATCATCGCGGGGACGTTGGCCGCCGCCACCGAGACCAGCGCCCCGGTGACGAAGCCGAGAGCCAGATACGCCGGAACGTTTTCGATGGCCAGGTTAACAAGGAGGAGCGCCGGCACGATCCCGGTGAGCACCCCGCTACCGCACAGAAGCGGCATGTATGACGGCCGTTTCCTGTACAGCCACTCACCGAGGTACGCGAACGCGAGCCCTCCCACCACCGAGCCTATGCCGACGACGAGGAAGATGGTGGTGGCCGTTTCCTTCGACACGTGCCGGTATTCCTGGAAAAAGGTGATGATCCAGTAGGTGAGAATGCCCCAGGGAACGGTGCCCGGCAGGCCCTGAAGGAAGGTGTAGATGTTGGTTTTGTTGAGCAGTATCACCCTGAAGTCGCGCGGATGGATGGTCTGGCGGTAGACGATACCGCGCCGTATGAGGTCCTCCAGAGCGTCCTCGGTCCTGCCGCGCTCGGGTTCGCGCGCGTACAGGGCGAAGAAGATCGCGACCGGCACATTGGGAGCGCCGACCAGAATGAAGGGAAGCCTCCAGCCGTAGATGTTGGTCAGGTAGCCGGCGACCATCACCCCCAGGATTCCCCCGACGGACCATGCCACGGTCATCCAGGCCGAGGCGGTGGCACGGTGCTCCTCCTTGAAATAATCGGCCAGGATGGAATATGAAAGCGGAAATATGCCGCCCAGCCCCAGGCCGGTGAGTATGCGAAGCGCCGTGAACGAGCCGATGTCCTGCGTGAAGAAGGGAATGCCCGTCAGTATGCAGGGGACCTCGCCCAGGAGGACGACGAACACCAGAAGGGCCTTTCGCGAGATCTTGTCGGTGAGATAGCCGAAAACGATGCTGACAAATGCCCCGACGAGCGTGAAGGCGGAGCCGATGAGGCCGAGCGTCGTCTCGCTCGCGCCGTATTCCCTGGAAAGCTCCGGGAGGATCGCCGACATGATCATCTGGTCGGCGAAAAGAAGCATGCTCATTACGAAGAGGAGGGCGAGGGTGAACCTGTCCCTGAACGACATCGATGGCGCAGTCATTGTACACCGCCTTGTTGCCGCATTTCATCCCGGAGGACGGGCGGCGAGCAAGCCCGCATTCCGTTATTGGAAGAGAATAGACCGGCCTTTTCCGTTTGTCAAGCGCTTGCCCCATGGAGATGCCGCGGGGCGCGGAAAAAGCGAAGGCGGCGATTCGAATCGCCGCCTTCGCGTGTACTTTCGCATGCCGGGCGCGGGGAATAAGCCGCACCCGTTGTACGCAATTATTTCGCTTCGATCCACTTCATCATCTTGCGAAGCTCGTAGCCCACCTTCTCTATCTGGTGGTTGCGCTGCGTTTCCTTGATCTTGTTAAAGAAGGGCCTGCCATCCTCGTTTTCCTTTATCCAACGGCGCGCGAATGAACCATCCTGCACCTCCGCGAGTATCTTCTTCATCTCGGCGCGGGTGGCGTCGTTAACGATGCGCGGACCGCTCACATAGTCGCCGAATTCGGCGGTGTCGGACACCGAATACCGCATATAGTTGATGCCGCCCTGGTAGAAGAGGTCTACGATGAGCTTGAGTTCGTGCAGGCACTCGAAATAGGCGATCTCCGGCTGATATCCGGCCGCGACGAGCGTGTCAAACCCGGCTTTAACCAGTTCGGAAGCGCCGCCGCAGAGCACCGCCTGCTCGCCGAAGAGGTCGGTTTCCGTCTCTTCCTTAAAAGTCGTCTCGAGCACGCCCGCCCTCGCGGCGCCGATGCCCTTCGCGTAAGCAAGCGCCGTGGCCTTCGCCGTGCCCGAAGCGTCGTTGTGGATGGCGATGAGCGAGGGCACGCCGCCGCCCTTTACATACTCGCTGCGCACCAGGTGCCCGGGGCCCTTCGGCGCCACCATGATGACGTCGACGTCTTTCGGCGGCACGATCTGCCCGAAGTGGATGTTGAAGCCGTGCGAGAAGACCAGCGTCTTGCCCGCCTTCAGGCTCGGTTCGACCTCGCTCTTGTACAGCTTCGCCTGGATATGGTCCTGCGCAAGGATCTGGATTACGTCGGCCTTTTCAGCCGCTTCCTTCGCCGAAACCGGGGCAAAATTATGCGACTGGGCCAGCCTGTAGTTGTCGGTGCCGGGAAGCTCCGATACGATCACCTTCAGTCCGCTGTCACGGAGGTTCTGCGCCTGCGCGTGGCCCTGGCTTCCGTAGCCTACGACCGCGATCAATTTATTTCCCAGAACGCCGAGGTCCGCGTCCTTGTCGTAATACATCTTCGCCATGATAACACTCCTTTAGTATAACGCCCCCGTGCCGTCCCGAAAACGACGGTACGCGGGGCGCCGCGGGCAGTTCTCTTCAATTCAGGAATTCGTCGCCGCGGCGCCGGCAGGGCAAATTTAAGCGCTACTCCTTGTTCATCGAAATCCGGCCTGTGCGGATGAGCTCCTTGATTGAGTACGGACGCATGAGTTCGATGAAATTGTCGATCTTCTCCGGTTCGCCGGTGAGCTCGAGTGTAATGGTTTTGAGCGATATGTCAACTATTTCCGCCCTGAATATCTCGGCAAGCTGGTAGACCTCCGAGCGCTTGGCCGGCAGCGCGTTCACCTTCACCAGGGCGAGCTCGCGCTGGACCGAGGGGTAATCGGAATGGTCCGACACCTTTATGACGTCGATGAGCTTGTTCAGCTGCTTTTTCACCTGCTCGATGATGCGGTCATCGCCCCGCACCACGATCGTCATCATGGACACGTCTTCCTGTTCGGTCTGGCTCACCGCCAGTGAATCGATGTTGTAGCCGCGCGCGGAGAAGAGGCCCGCCACCCGCGCGAGCACGCCGGATTTGTTCTCCACCTTGACTGATATGACGTGCCTCATAACAGCTCCCTCGTGATGGTGTCCTTGATGGTCTTGCCCGCGGGAACCATCGGGTAGACGTTCTCCTCCCTGTCCACGCGGAAGTCGATGACCGTTGGCCGGTCGGTAATGGAGAGTGCCTTTGCAATGGCCTCGTCCACCTCGCTCTTCTTCTCGACGCGGATCCCTGCCGCGCCATAGGCCTCGGCGAGTTTGACGAAGTCAGGGGCGAAGCTGATGCAGGTATGAGAATAGCGTTTATCATAGAAGAGCTGCTGCCATTGCCGCACCATACCCAGGAAGCCGTTGTTGAGTATG
>JBFZEY010000301.1:0-3580 GCA_041306625.1 Spirochaetota bacterium
CGTCTGCATTGAATACAGGTGGTGAAAGCGGTATATGGCGCGGGCGAGCATCACGATCGCAATTATAATAAAAAGATAACCATAGTCAATCTCGAAAAAGAACCAGGGGCCATGGCCGAAAACGCCGGTCGTTCCATAGGCGCTCTCGGTAAGGGTGATGGACGACCACACCAGCCCGTGCAGGTGGTTGGTGGCCGCCAGGGCGATGGACAGCGCGGGAACGATAAAGAGCGCGCGGAGCCACGGGCGGCCAACACGCGCCTGGAGTCCGGCAAAGGAGAGGACAAAGAGGAAAAACACTACCGGGGTGGTCTGGCTGCCCAGGTACGAAATCACCGACCAGAACTGCATCCAGTTCCGGTCGGGGACCACATGCACCATCGCCTCGGTGACGGACCACAGGCATACCGCCGACATAAGCAGGGTCATGTAGCGGTTTCCACGCACGTCGCGCCAGCGCCATGCGCGGATCGCGAGCGCGCCCGCGAGGAGGGCCGGAACGGCGTGAATGAGGGTGATCGGGCCTGGGTGCATGGCAATTAGCCTTTCATTGGGCGGCTGTCGGTCTTTTTACCTGTGGTAGTGTATTGGATTTTCCTGCGGGGGGCAAGCAAATAAAGTCACACTAGCAATCAGAATCGATGTTACGGGCCGATGGTAATGCTTGTAGGGGTGCTGGAGAGTTGCAGGAACCGCTCTATGCCCGAATTAGGCCTGTCGAGATCGGCCCGGTAGATGCTGTTGTCGCTGCTCGAGGTCCAGTATATTCTTCTCTCTCCTGAATCAAGAGCGAGTTTCTGCATTTCAAATCCCGATGATGACACCCACAGGGTCGGATTATTGCCGTCGAGATCGGTCCGTCTGATAGACAAGGGCCCGGGCGCGGTGTAGTCCACATAAAAGGTATGCCCGCCGCGACCGTCGACGCCGATGCCCCTGATCGGTACGGAGGGGGATGAGGCTCCCGAAACGAGAGGCCACATGGTTACCGATTGTATGGAATCCAGTTCACCGGCGTACACCCGCCCGGTGTTGCCGCTGCCGAAATTGGGAGGGTAAAGGTTCCAATATGAACCTCCGGTGTAATACAATTTCCGGTTTTTCACATCGATGGATATGCTGTATGCGTATGGACGAGGGGGATCGTCAATAGACCACCAAACCTGCTGTCCCGTTACTGGAATTGTAAGGTTCGCACGGCGTATTTCAAGTTCATCCGAAAAGAAACTGTAGCGATTCCAATATATTTTCCTTCCTGCCGGATCAATGGCAATGGCGGTTGGTCCATGGTTCGGGCTGGCTGATTCATCCAGGTAGAGTTCCGCGCCGCCGCCGTTCAGTCCGATCCGCCAGATCCGGTATCGGGATCCGGTGAACTCGGTCCAGTACAGCCTCTTTGCCTGCAGATCCAGGGCGACATCGAGGGGAACGCGCGGTGCGAGGCTGACGATTGTTCGCATTCCGGTGCCGTCGGAATGGATCATATTTATATCGCCGTCCGACTCGGTCCAGTATATGGAGGCGGCATCCTCCAGCAATATTTCAAATTCCGATCCGCAGTTAAACAAAGCGAATGCGAAACAGAATACGATGGCTGTCTGTCGTAATCGATACATGGTTTTCGGTCTTTTGATCATATTTTCGGACGATTACGGCATATCCGGTTAAAAATACTACGGAAGAACGGAAACATCAACATAAACATGAGCATTGAATGAGCCGTTGCATCAGAGGGAAATGATGCCGGTTGCCCGGTATTCGCGCAAGGGCTACGGTCGTATCGGATTTTACAACGGGAAACGATAACCCAGGCCGATACCGAGGCCTATTCCATAGAGCGGGGCTTTGCCGTCATAAATAAAGTCGAACCTGAGCTGGGGAAAGACGACGGTATTATGAAAAACGAATGTCGGACCGGTGATACAGCTTGCATGCCACTTGACCGCCGCGGCCCTCCTGTAGCCGTTCTCGATTGTGTAATACCCGATGCCCAGTACCGGTGAGATCGTATAGATGCCGTTGATACCGGCGATGGTGAACGGGAATTCCCACAGAGGCCCCGACGATATGCGGGCTCCCTGGACCGACTTCGTATTATTTTTCGAGGAAAAATACCCGGCCTCAGCCCGAAGTCCGCTGATGCCCGCTTTCCTGATATCAGGAAAGCCCTTCAGGGGGATGCCCTCCTTCAGGGGGATGTCTCCCATCAGCGCGACTCCGGTGCTGTGGGGCATCACTTCACCCAGTCTTCCGCCGTTGATGATATAGAAAGGCGTTATATACAGCGTATACCGCCGGGGCACACTTTTTCCGTCGACCTTTTCATTTCCCCGGTCTTTGACCCGTGCAAGGCCCGCCTGGTAGTTTTTTTTCACTTCACTTTCATCGACGCGTCTGCCCTTATTCCGGAATATGGATAGATCTTCCTTGTAGTCTCTGGTTTCATGCATCTCCTTGATCTGCGACTTGTCGATAGTAAAAACTCCATGATAATTGCCAAAAATGATCTGTTTCCATTTCTTCTCCATTATTTTGCCATTGAGAATCATATCATCCCTGGTTATGATTATGTCTGCATGGAGGCGGGAAAACGGGATACACAGGAAGGCCGTCATGGAGATGAGAAGAATTTTCACATGCATTGGTGTTGTTTCGCTCTGATGCGCGCTTTATACCTTATCTTATAATACTTTTCCGTATGCGGACAATGCCGGCATACGTTCTATGAATATACCCAAAAGCACCCGGGTACGTCAAGCCGTGATTGGGGTGATACCGGCGTTATTTCCAAAGCTTCCGACTTATTTTGGTGTTTATCCCGAAAGTCGGTGGAAAAGAATCCGTTTCGGGTAAAAGCCCGGAAATCATATCGTCTGTATCGCTCACGCCGTGCCGGTGGGGAGGCGGTACTGCTTTCGGAAAAACCCGCAGATACGGACCGACGAACTGAATAGCACGGATTTTCTCGAGCGAATCGGGAATTTCCCCCGGGGTGATGTAATTTTAGGTTTGCAATCGCGCCATGATCGTGTTATAGGCAGTATAAGGTTAGACTTTCCGGGCTGCCGTTAGGGGGCAGCCCTGTATGGTCGCTTCGCACCCCCACGGCCACCGGGTCTTCGCCGCACTTCTCCGGGGAGCTTTGCCGGCCTTTTAGATCATGGTGTTGACAAAAAGAGCGGAATTAAACACAAAGTAAGGACGTTTGTCGGTGAATCGTCAGTATATTATGAATACGATTTGTCTGTTGCAGCGCCGGGTCGGTCGGGTACTTTGCTTCGGAATGGCTGAAGCGGGACTGATACCGAAATCCCGGAATGTTAAACCTCGCGGAGGCGGGAGCGCCGTCGCCGTAGAAATAACCATGGATCGCGGATGCGGCGTCCGTGCCGTGCCGTTTTCATGGCGTATCCCGAAACCTTCGAAATGCATGATGCTGATGTCATACCAGTCCGCCGTGGTGTGCCGGCGAAACTCATCGGCCGTCGGCGGATGAAAAACCGGAAGGAAGACCTCGCATGAAAAAAAATAAACCGGCCGCAACCGAAAAGAGACCCCGGGTGGAGAAGGATAAGCCCGG
>JBFZEY010000302.1:0-2860 GCA_041306625.1 Spirochaetota bacterium
TTGGTTCAGTATCGAGGTTTTTCAGCTTTTAATAAACAGGCCGCCGGTATCGTGCTCCGCAAGCGAATCGGGAAGCGTTTCGATGAAGTCACGTATTTCGTCACGTACCCGGCGGTAGTGAGTGAGGGCCAGCTCTTCGTTTTTCGCGCCCTCGGCAAGCTGTGGCGGATCCTCGAAGCCATGGTGCACGATCTTCGCCCTGCCGGGAAAGAACGGGCAGTTTTCACGCGCATGGCCGCAGACGGTCACGACGTAATCGAATGGGATGTGGATGACCGCATCGACATTTTTTGAGGAATGCGAGGAGATGTCGACCCCCGCCTCGGCCATTACGGCGACCGCGCGCGGATCGAGCTTTTTGGCTGAGGTGCCGGCAGAATACGCCTCAACGAGGTCTCCCTTGAGCTTTTTCGCCCAGCCCTCGGCCATCTGGCTGCGGCAGGAGTTGCCGGTGCAGAGGAAGAGTATTTTCAGCTTTTCGGTAGTGGTCATTACAATCATCCTTATTAATGTTTATGGACGGTTTTCGGTCAGGATGTCCTCCGCGAGAAAAAGCCCGGGGGACGGATCGATAACCTCGTGCGGAAGCCCCGGGGAAGCCGGTGCCGCTCCCATCGTCTCGAACTCGTCGTTTCGCGGGGATGCCACAACCATCTTTACTGGGACTTCTCCGAAAGTATGGCAACGAGTTTCTGTTTCGACGGCAAAAACTTCCCGCGATGCGCGACCTCCCCGTTTATTTTAAGGACGGGAGTAAACGGAACGTGGCGGATCACCTGCTTTAGCTCGGTAACGGCGGTAATCTCGGCATCGATGCTTTTTTCGGCAACGACCTCGTTAACGAGTGTGTGCAGTTTCTTGCAGAACCGACACCCCGGCCCGATGACTTCGATTTTCATTGTGCTCATGTGAACCTATTGTCACGCAAAATATATTTTCCTGAAATACAAAGAGACATTCACCAGCCCGATGAGTACCGGCACCTCGACAAGCGGCCCCACAACCGTGGCGAAAGCTACGGGAGAGGCAATTCCGAAAACCGCGATTGCAACGGCTATGGCCAGCTCAAAATTGTTTCCGGCGCCGGTAAACGCCAGAGTGGCGCTTTTGCTGTAATCGGCTCCCAGTCTTAGGGCCAGGAAAAAGCTGACCGTAAACATGATCACGAAATAGCAACTCAACGGAATCGCGATCCAGAGCACGGCGAGCGGGCGATTGATTATCTGATTTCCCTGCGTACTGAACATCACAACGATGGTAAAAAGCAGGGCAACGAGCGTTATCGGGGATATCTTCGGAACAAATACGGTATCATACCATTCATGTCCCTTGATCGGTAAAAGAATGACCCGGCTGAGTATTCCCGCGGCAAAAGGTATCCCGAGATAGATCATGACGCTCACGAAGATATCACCAATCGTCACGTCCACGGATGTGCCCTGGAGACCGAAATACGCCGGAAGAATGGTGACAAAGACCCAGGCATAAATACTGAATGTGATAATCTGGAAAATACTGTTGAGGGCCACGAGTCCGGCCCCGTACTCGCTGTTCCCCCCGGCAAGCTGGTTCCATACAAGCACCATGGCAATGCACCGGGCGATGCCCACGAGGATCAGTCCTGTCATGAAATAGCCCCAGCGCGGATCAGGCCCGAAGACGGCCGGCGCGATGAATCCGAAGAAAACTATCGCGAGCAGAAACATTAAAACAGGTCCGACAATCCAGTTCTGGACCAGCGAAAGGCCAAGAATTTTTGTATCAGCGAAGACTTTCGGCATCAGCTCATACCTGACCTTGGCCAGGGGCGGATACATCATGAGGATGAGACCGACTGCGATAAGCATATTGGTATGCTCGCCGACGGTCAGGGCTTTATTGAACGCTTCAACGGGCCCCTGAAAAACAAATCCGATTATTATCCCCAGGGCCATCGCGAGGAATATCCAGAGCGTCAGATAGCGATCCAGAAAAGATAGTTTTTTAAGAAGTATGTTTTTCATGCTTCACTCCAGTGGACGGGTAATTCCCCGGTTTATTTTCTGCACAATTGTCCTTTTTGCGCCGGCGGGAAAAGAGACTCAAGCGGTCTTGTTTAAAGGGCGTCCCTTCATCGGAAAGCCGGCGCAGGATGGCGAGTATTTCCGGATACTCTGCGGCGATGCCTTCGGCCAGCCTGTAGTACACCCACTGTGCGCGCTTGCGTGACGCGATCAGTCCGGAGTTTTTGAGCTTCGCCAGGTGCCGCGACAGATTTGACTGGCTTGTCCCGAGGCAGCCCTCGATGTCGCATACGCACAATTCCCCGATGGTGAGAAGGCAGGCGGCTCGCAGCCGTGTTTCATCGCCGAGCGCTTTCAGTATTTCGGTCGGAGACATGTATATTCCTTTATTCCAATATACTCATATATAGGCTCCCCGTCCTCCAAGGTCAAGACTTTTCTTGAAAGATGATGAAACGCCGACAGGGATTACACGGCTGAGAAAAGCAGATACAACCCGCCGAAAATCACGAGTACGCCGCATGCTTTCTTTAAAACTAGGGCACCTCTCGATTTCTCGTTCCAGTTCAGGTACTGCTGGACCACTTCGGTAAAGGTGCCCGCGAGCACGATGATCGAGCAGTGTCCCACGGCGTAGGCGAGGACAAGCGCAACGGCGAAGGCGAGCTGAGTGGAGGCCACGCTGAAGACCACGCCGAGCATCGGGGCCATATAGGCGAAGGTACAGGGTCCCAGCGCCACGCCGAAGAGGAGGCCCAGTAAAAGCGCGGCAAAAAGGCCGCGCCCGGCGAAGGCGGGGTTGGCACCCTTTTCGAGAAAGGGCAGGGGAATGACGCCGAGCAGGTGCAGGCCGATGA
>JBFZEY010000303.1:0-3800 GCA_041306625.1 Spirochaetota bacterium
GAAGGTTTTTTCCACGATCTCGGGGCGCGCCCCCACGAGAAATATCGAATACTCCTTGATCTCGGCGATGCGCACAAGGTCCATGAGAAAGCTGATGGGAGGGATCCGCTCCTTGAGGGGCGTCCTGAGTAAACTCGCAGCCCAGCCAAGCCCCGCGCCGCTGGCGATGTGCATGGAGGCCCTGCTCGAAATGAGCTGAAGGTCCGTGTTGGATTTATACCGGTGGAGCTTGTACGGGTTGAGAAGTATGACATGGTGGATCCCGCCGGTGTCGATCATCTTCATGACCTTCACGACGGCCTGCGACCTGGTAACGTTGTCTATTCCGATTCCGAGGATGTTAACGATGTTCGCGTCATCGAGGTTTACCTGGTTGTATTCGAGGATGATGTCGCGCTCTTCCTTCCACGAGTCATAATACACCGAATCGTTGACCACCTCGTCCTCCCGTCACATGCCTGTGATGCCGTTTAGTTATACCGCGAATGGTGCAGAATTCAACAGGCCCGCCGAGTCTCCCCGACTTCGCAGGGGGGAAGGGAGTTCACCTGTTTCAAGCCATCAGACTGATTCTTGCCATGAGAACAGCGGGTTTTCCCCCGCCGAATTTCAAGCTGTTCGACACCCCAATTGTATTCATGGTATAAAACCAGCCTGAGTGGATTTTTTAATTGAAATTGATCGGTGTCAATACAAAAATATGAAATGCCGCCATCGCAAGACGGCCATAGAAGGACTATAGAGGTGGAGATGGAGAGGCTTGATAAGGTGAGTGCATTTCTCGAATTCGATAGAGCACGGGGCGGGTACGTCGAGCCACCGGTGCGGATGGACGCCGTTCGGGAGAGGCTGTTCGATGTCATACATACGTATAATCCCGGTGTAATCGTCAAGGCGGGACTCGGCGGAGGACGCCTGCTGATTGAGATGGTTGAAAACAGCGAGGCGTATGTCGTGGTGGTGGAGCCATCGCTCGACGCCGTCAACGGATTTCTCGAGCGCTGCGAGGCCCCCGTCCGCGAGCGTGTCCGCTTTATAAACGGCGATTTCCACGATTTCCCGATCGATTACTACAAGGCGGATTTGCTCGTATGCGTCGATTGCCTCGATATCTTCGATTCCAGCCGCTCGATCGACGAGTTCAAGCGTGCCCTTCAGTTCGATGGCATCCTCTTCCTTTGTACGGTGGTGCTTGAGAACGAGGACACCGACGGTGTTTACGATGAATATATGCGCGCCGTCTTTCCCCTGCACAATGATTACTACCTGGAAGACGACCTTAAAACCTTTCTCGAGCTGAAGGATTTCCGCTTTATAAAGGGGAGTGTGCTGAAATTCGAAAAAAATCTGAAAACGCAGACCGAGTATTTCGGAGAACACTTCGAGAACCTTGCCGGGCCCGAAGTGTTTGCGTTGCTGGAGCGGCACCGTGAACCGATGGGGCGGCTCTATGCGATGGACAACGAGTTGCTGATCAGGGAGCCATACATGATCGGCTGCTTCATGAGGAATAAGCCGTCGTAACAACCGGGCCGCCGCGATGAGCGGCGGCCGCGTTTTTACGGCGACTACTTGGCCAGCATGCCGCCGTCAACGGGAATGATGGCGCCCGTAACGTAGTCGGATGCTTTTGACGCCAGAAAAACGGCAAGCCCCTTTATGTCGTCCTCCTCGCCCATCTTCGGTATTGGAATCTGCATGAGCACGGCATTCCTGATCGGCTCCATCTCGGCCTTGTCGAGGTATCCCATCATATCGGTGTGGAAGAATCCCGGCGCGATGGCGTTGACGTATATCTTGTACCGCGCCAGCTTGATCGCGAGGTTCATGGTGAGGAGATTGATGGCGGCCTTGGACGAATTATAGGCAACGGCCGGGTGCGCTTCCTCGATCGAGCCGCGGAAACCCATAACCGATGAGATGTTGATGATCTTTCCGCCGCCTTTTTCCTTCATGACTCTCGCCGCTTCCTGCGATAGAATCCATACGCCCCTCACGTTGACGTCGAATATCTTCTCCCATTTGTCCAGCGGGAAGTCGAGCGTGGGAGCCCCCCAGGTGAGGCCGGCGTTGTTGACCAGGATGTCGATGGTGCCGAATTCCTTTTTGGCGGTCTCGACCAGCGCGCGGATCTCGTCCGGTGAACCCATATCGCATTTTACCGGCAGGCACTTTACCCCGAGCTTTGAAATCCCCTCCGCTGTTTTGGAAAGCGTTTCGAGCTTTCGTGAGGCGATGATGATGTCCGCGCCCGCCTCGGCGAGTCCGGTGGCGATGAACTTGCCGATACCCCTTCCGCCGCCGGTGACGATGGCCTTTTTGCCTTTCAGGCTGAACAGATCGAGTAATTTCATGGGAACCTCCTCGAGTGATTGTAAGATAAATTCGCTGAGAATACCGCGGGATGGGCCGCGGTTGTATAGGCCCGCGCACCGCGAACCAGTGAATGATCGAGTCCCCGGGGGATCTGTCCAGTACATTTTAGATGCGTAAAAAATTGTTGACAATGGCGGATGCCAAACGGATATGTAAAGAAACTGATGGGCCGGGCGGTGACGTATGGATACGCCGATCGTGCTTGAGGTCTAATCACAAACAGGATTATTCGGGCGATTAGCTCAGTTTGGTTAGAGCGCCTGCTCGACACGCAGGAGGTCATTGGTTCGACTCCGATATCGCCCAACTTTTCTTTTTCAGGAGTGCCGTTAATTGTCCAGTGAAGTTAAAGTTACCCTCCCGGACGGATCCACCCTCCCGGTCGAATCGAACTCCTCGGTTTACGAGGTGGCCGGTAAAATCGGAAAGAAACTCCAGAAGGCCGCGCTGGTCGCCGCCGTCGATGAGCGGCCGGTCGACCTGTCGTTTCGCCGCGCCGGCGACTCGGGTCTGAAGCTCTTCACCTTCACCAGCGCGGAGGGCAAAGACGCGTTCTGGCATACGGCCTCGCACCTTCTGGCCCAGGCGGTGAAGAGGCTCTTCCCGGGAGCGAAGCTCGCCATAGGCCCTGCCATCGACAACGGCTTCTACTACGACTTCGAGGTGGAGAGAAACTTTACTCCGGAAGACCTGGTGAAGATAGAGGCCGAGATGGCGAAGATTGTCGCCGAGGACCTTGAGGTCTTCCGCGAGGAAATGCCGCGCCGGCAGGCGATAGACTACTTTACGTCCCTCGGAGAGACTTACAAGATCGAACTGCTCGACGGCCTTGCCGATGGAGCGGTTTCGCTCTACCACCAGGGCGAGTTCGCCGACCTCTGCCGCGGACCTCATATTCCGCGCACCTCGTACATAAAGGCATTCAAGCTTCTGTCGATTGCCGGTGCATACTGGCGCGGAGACGAGAAACGCCCGATGCTCCAGCGCATCTACGGCACGGCATGGCCCACAAAGGACGAACTCGACGCGTATCTAAAGCACCTGGAAGAAGTCGAGAAGCGCGACCACCGCAAGCTGGGCAGGGAACTCGACCTCTACTCGGTACACGATGAAACCGGCGCCGGCCTCATCCTGTGGCATCCGAAAGGGGCGCGCCTGCGACATATAATTGAAAGCTTCTGGCGCGAAGAGCATTATAAAAACGGCTACGATCTGGTATACTCGCCGCACATCGGAAAATCAACGCTCTGGGACACCAGCGGGCACCTCGGCTTCTACAGCGAGAACATGTATTCGCCGATGGACATCGACGGGCAGGACTACTACGTGAAGCCCATGAACTGCCCCTTCCATTTAATGATATACAAAAGCAGGGGATGGTCCTACCGCGACCTGCCGCTGCGCTGGGCGGAGCTCGGCACCGT
>JBFZEY010000304.1:0-5066 GCA_041306625.1 Spirochaetota bacterium
AGTCTATTACCACCACGTCCAGCGCTCCGGAGCGCACCAGCGCCTCGGTGATCTCCAGCGCCTCCTCGCCGGTGTCAGGCTGGGATACGAGGAGGTCGTCGGTTAGGACGCCGAGTTTCGCCGCGTAGGCCGGGTCGAGCGCGTGCTCCGCGTCAACGAACGCGGCGACCCCGCCTGACTTCTGCGCCTCGGCGATTATGTGCAGCGTCAGCGTGGTCTTACCCGAGGATTCCGGACCGAATATCTCGGTGATCCTGCCACGCGGGATCCCCCCTATGCCGAGCCCCACGTCGAGCTCGATCGATCCCGAGGAGATGGCCGCCACCTTTATTTTTGCGGACTCGTCTCCGAGCCGCATTATTGAGCCCTTGCCGAACTGCTTTTCTATCTGGGCCATGGCCGATTCGAGCGCCTGTGCCTTCTGGTTCAGTTCCTTTTGTTCTGACATTCCGATCTCCTCGAGATTTTAAATTGCCGCTCCGTGCTACTACTTAAACGAATTTACGCAACAAAATATGAAAACGAAATTGAGCCTTATGTAAAAATTTAAGAAACCACGGGCCGACCCCCCCGCTCCGTGCCGCATTCGTTGTTTTTGTCGTCGATTTGCCGGAAAAAGTCAAGAAAAATACTACATTTATGTTTAGTTATTTGCTTTTTTATGGAAAACGTCGTGCTGACCCCTGCGCTCCTGGTCGCCGCGCGCAACGAAGATCTTTTCGCCGGTGAGCGGATCGAAGCCTGTGTGATATATCACCGACGAGAGGGTGAGCGGAAGCGGTATGAACGCCTGCACCTGTTCCGGCATGAAACCGAAGGCCGAGAGCACGCGCTCGCGCATTGCTTTCATGTCGGCCATGCGACAGCCCGGATGGCATGACATCAGGTAGGGAAGTATATATTGCCGCCTGCCGGCCGCGCGCGACGCCGCGAAAAAGGCCTCGGCGAACTCCTCCAGACCGTAGAGGTGTTTTTTACGCATAACGTCAAGAACGCCCGCCGATGTGTGCTCGGGGGCGATTTTAAGCTGGCCGCTTACGTGGTCACGTGCGAGGATTTTAAGCAGCGACGGGTCGTCACGCATGAAAAGGTCATAGCGTATTCCCGAGCCTACCGTTGCGTGCCGCACGCCCGGCGCTCCCAGCGCCCGGGCGAGGAGCTTCATCCATGAGGCGGTGTTCACCCTCAGGTTCTTGCAGAGGTCCGGATGGAGACAGCTCTGCCGCGAGCACCGCCAGTCGACCGCACAGACGGTCCCGTACATGTTCGCCGACGGCCCGCCGATATCGGTGATGTGTCCGCCGAAGCCTTCCTCGGCCGAGAGCCGGGCGACCTCTTCCATGATTGAACCCTCGCTCCGCGACACGATCCGCCGTCCCTGATGGAGACCCAGCGAGCAGAAGGCGCAGCCGGACACGCAGCCGCGGTGCGAGTTGATCGAACTGCGAATCACCGAAAAGCCGGGCACCTCCTCGCGGTACGACGGGTGCGGCAGCCGCGCGAAGGGCAGGCCGTATATGGCGTCCAGGCGTTCGCTCTCCATCCGCGGCGACGGGTGCTGCACGATATAACGCTTTCCAGACTCCTGTGCCAGCACACGGTGCTGGTTGCGGTAGAACTCCCCGTAAAAGCGCGCGTAGGTGTCCCGGTCCTTCACGGTTTCGGCCTCGGGGGGGAGCATGAGCGCCCCGGCGGGCGGGTCCCGGCGCACCTCGACGGTGCCGGGAATGTCCGAAAGCGATTCGCCGGCGTTCAGCCTGTGCGCAATCTCCACAATCTGAGACTCGCCCATCCCGTGGACCAGGATGTCGGCCCTCGAGTCGAGAAGGATCGATCGGCGTACCCGGTCATCCCAGAAATCATAATGAGCGAAGCGCCGCATCGAAGCCTCGATACCGCCAAGCACTATTGGCACGTCCCTGTAGGCCGCGCGTATCATGTTGGCATAGACAATCACCGCCCGCTCGGGTTTTCCGCCGCCGGCCCCCCCCGGTGCGTAGGGATCGTCATTGCGTACTTTCTTAAACGCGGTAAAACGAGCGAGCATGGAATCCACATTGCCCGAGGTTACACCGAAGAAAAGGCGCGGCTTTCCAAAAACGGTCACGGCTTCGGGCGTCCGCCAGAGGGGCATGGGCAGGATGGCAACGCGGTAGCCCTCGGCCTCCAGGACCCTCCCGATCACCGCCGCGCCGAAGGACGGATGATCAACGTACGCGTCGCCCGTGATGATGACCGCGTCCACGGAGCGCCATCCGAGGCGCTCGACCTCGTCGCGCGATATGGGGAGAAACTGAAGAGACATCTAGTATAACACCCTTACCCTTCCGCCACCGCGTCCGTATTCGGCAACCGGACGCTTCCACTACCAGATACTATCACCTGCTCCGGAAATAAAGGCAAATATAAGATGAAAAACGCATCAGGTCATAAAAAACCGTCCGCATTTCAGAATTGACCGGAATGTCGACCGCGCGCATGGTAAATAGTTGATTGCCGCACTGCTTCAACGATTATTTCTTTGACAGCAGCGCGGCCTGATGATGCCATCGTACCGTCGTTCGCCGGGAATTTCCCATGGAAAACACTAAACTTGACATTCTCCATGACATTTTTATCCGTACGCGGGAGGGCGGATTCGTTTCCCTGCACGAAATCGAGGTAAACACGGCACTTACGGGTTCGCGTCTTCGCCCTATTCTCGAAGATCTGAAGGAAGAAGGGCTCGTCAACGAGCAATCCGGGGGATTTTTTGTCGCCCCCGGCGGGATTCACTTCTGCCGCGGCCGGTGGGATTAAGCGGAGCATTCTCCGTGCTCTCGCGGCCTGCAGGATTTTTAAGACTGCATAAATCGAAGGACGGCACGGGGATACACCAATCCCGGCGGTTAAAATATTTGACAATTCAACAATCTGACACGATTCATTCTGGATTGATGATCCCATGGAAAATTCTGCAATAACCGTAACGGCACAATCCATATCGAAATCCTTCGGCCCCGCAAGGATTCTTGAAGGCATTTCCTTCTCACTCGGCACGGGTGAGTCGATTGCCGTCACCGGGCCCAACGGTTCGGGAAAATCAACACTGTGTGAGATCCTCGCCGGCATCCGTCGCCCAACGGGCGGATCGATTGAGTATACTCTTAACCGGCAACCGCTGTGCGGGGACGGGCTGTTACATGTCATAGGAATCGCGAGCCCCAGGATCAATCCCTACGAAGCGCTGACGGGCATGGAAAACGTCGAATTCGCCGCACGGGCGCGTGGAATAGACATGTCGTCGACCCTGCCGCTGTTTGAAACGTTCGGACTCCACCGTCATCGCGGCAAGGCCCTCCGTCATTACTCCTCGGGCATGCGGCAGCGCCTTAAACTGATTCTCGCGGTGCTGCACCATCCCGCCCTGCTCATACTCGACGAACCGGGATCGAATCTCGATGCCGAGGGCAGAAGGCAGTTCGCCGCGTATATCGACTCGCTCCGTACACGCACCGCCATCATCATCGCCACCAACGACATGGAAGAGGCCCGCCTCTGCCGTGGGGCGGTGAGCCTTGCTTAACGCGATAATAAGCAACATCGTCAAGGACTTCCGCATCGAGTTCAGGAGTCGCTTCGCGGTGAACATCGCGCTGTCATTCGCTGCAATAACGACGCTCGCGATAAGCCTCACCGCGGGAGGCGTGCGATTGGGCTCGCAGACGCAGGCCATGCTCTTCTGGATCATCCTGTTTTTCAGCGCCATGAACGGCCTGGCGCATGTCTTCACGCGCGAAGAGGAGGAAGGCACCGCACTTTTTCTCAGGGTCACCTCCCCGGCCGCCGCGGTGTACACGGCGAAACTCACTTTCAACATCGCCGTCATTTTCATCATCGCCGCCGTTATCAGCCCGCTCTACGTCTTTTTTCTGAACGTAGACCTCGTCGCCCCGTCCGCGTTCGCGGCCGCGGTCTGCGCCGGTTCACTCGCCATCGCGTCCTCGGCGACGGTGCTCGCCGCCATCGTCGCCAGGGCGGGAGGGAGGGGCTCGCTCTTTACGATCATCTCGTTTCCCGTGGTGCTTCCCCCGCTCTGGGTGGCCATCGGGGCCACCCGGGCCTCGATCTCAGGCAGCACTTCGACCGAGGGCGTGATTTTTTTACTTGCATTTTCGGGTGCGCTCGTCGCTGTATCGTATATGCTTTTCGGGCACATCTGGATCGAAGAATAATCCCCGGCGGCGCAACCGACATGTTGATCACACGACTTGTTTATATTTTCATGCCCACCGCCGTCATAATGGCATTCTGCTACGCGCCTGCGGCCGCGGTTCTGGGCGAGACGAGCAGGCTGCTCTACTTCCATGTGCCGCTGGCATGGATTTCGGTCATGGCCTTTGCCGTGTCGGGTGTTGCGGCGATGCTGTTTCTGGCTGATAAGAAAAGCCGCTTTACCCGCATGGAAGACTCTTTCCACAATTCCGCATCGCTCGGCACACTCACCGCCGTGCTTGCCACCGCAAGCGGATCGGTCTGGGCGAAGCTCATGTGGGGGAGCTACTGGAACTGGGACCCGCGCCAGACATCGATCGTCATTCTGCTCCTTATCTATTCAGCCTATTTCAGCCTGCGCTCCGCGCTCGAGGGCAAGCCCGCGCGGGGGCGGCTCTCCGCGGCCTACATTATCATCGCAATGACCGCCATGCCGTTTTTCGTCTTCGTCGTGCCGCGCGTCTTCCCATCGCTGCACCCCGACCCCGTCATCAATCCGGACATGAAAATACATCTCGAGATCGAGATGAAGCTTACGCTGCTGATCTCGGTTGTCGCCTTTTCCCTGCTCTACTTTTACCTCCTTGAAATCCTGAACAGGCTGTCAAGAATTCGTAACGCCGTGGAGGTTCAACACCATGAATAAACGACTGAGCCCGGCCTTTACGGCCCTTACCCTCACATTCCTGCTCGGGCTTACCGCCTTGACCGCTTCCGGCATAACGTCGGCCATGGCATATGCCGCCAAAACGGTATCGGAGGAGGCCGCGCCGTCCGATACCGCGGCTGATAGCGCTCCTTCACGCGTAATG
>JBFZEY010000305.1:0-4637 GCA_041306625.1 Spirochaetota bacterium
CACGTTATCCATAGCAACGCTTGCCGGGCTCGAGTAATCCTTCAGCTGCTTCACTATACCCGATATTCTGCTTATCTCCTCCTGGAGTGAATGCATGAGCTCCGCGCCTGCTCTCGCCTCATCAGCCGAATCGTCTTCAATAATGGTTTTTAATTCGTCCAGGTCGAGTTGCATGATCGAAAGCGGATTGTTGATTTCATGCGCTACGCCGGCGATTATCCTGCCCATTGCCGTAAGCCTCTCGTAGCGGTCGAGCGCATTTTTCATGATGACCTGTTCATCGATTGAGCGAATTTTTTCCAGCGTTATCGAAGCCAGGTTTGATATCCCCATGAGAATGTTGAGCACTATCGTGTCGAAGTCATAAACGGATGCAGCAAAGCCCAGCAGGACTATTGCGCCGATTTCATTTTTCACCGTTAACGGTATGAAAACCGCCGAATTGCACTTCAGAATTCCTGGAAAATTTTGCCGGTCCTCGTCGTTGAGTTCGGCCTGCAGGTTGTCAAGGAATATCGGGGCTTTTTTGCTCACCAGCATTCGTACGGTCAAAGATGTTTTTTCATCGATAAAGTTTCCAGGCGTTCGCAGCAGCGATTCTCCGGGATTGACCGTTTTGAATCCTCCGCCAGTCCCGAACAATATTTCCATCGCCCTGGGCTTCATCATTGACTCTATCGATTCGCCTATTGCCTGAAAGACTTCATCAACACTTTCACATTTAAGAAACCGCGCCGAAATGGTGTTGTATATGTCGATCAGCGCCTGAAATCGTTTATTCTGTTCCTTCAGTTCGTGTTCTATGTTTTTCTGATCGGATATATCGCGGATGAAGGCAAAATTCCCAATGCTCTTCCCCTCATTGTTAACAAGCCTTGACATTGATACAAGCACCGGAACCCTGGAGCCGTCATCGCGAACAAACTCCTTTTCATATATGAAAGACCGGCCGGTCTTTTTCATCTCTTCCATAAGCCGGCGCTGGGCGTCAATGTATTCCGGAGCGGTGAAGTCATAGAAGGTTTTGCCCTCTAGATCTGCACGTTCCCTTCCCGTTATGGCAAGATATTCATTATTAAAATCCAGATACTCGTTGTCATCATTTACGAACACAAAGCCAAGGTTTACCGTTTCGATTATACCGCGGTTGTAGTTTTTCTCTATTTCAAGCTGGTGCTGGAGTGTTTTAATTTCGGTGATATCCTTTACAAAACCGTAAATATAGCTGGTACTCTCTCCTCCCGACCGCATCGGGTTCAGGCTTATAAGACAGAAGCGTACGCCGATTTCCAGCTGAACTTCCATTTCTTCAGATTCCGAGCGTCCTTCCTTGCGAACTATTTCAAGCTTTTTGAGCAGAGGTTTTTTGGAATTTCTGGCTGAAATTTTCAGGAGGGAAACATCGCCCCTTGAAAGGCCCCTCCCCGGGAAGAGTCTGGCGAAAGATTCATTGCAGTTGACGATTCTGAACTTTTCATCGAGCACGAAAAATCCATCGATTGAATCGTCGATGATCCGTTGAAAAAAATCCCTGTATACTTCAGGCTTTCCGCCCGGGATTGGATCGCCCTTTCCAAGCATGTTTTTCTTATACATCTATTTTAAAACGATATGCAAGCTAAATTTAAATAACTGAAAATACTTGACAGCGCGTTCGCTTTTTAGTCACATCGGTTTCGGTATCTACACCCGGCGGGGTTTTGCCCCCGCCATCGTCGGTCCGGTCCGCTATGATGCACGGACGCCGGTGTGTGGAAATTTCGACAAACGTTGTTCTTTCTTATTCAGTTTGGCCAGTTACCGCTTAAGGAGTTCTTCGTGCCAAAGAAAAAGTCAGCCGGCACCGAAAAGTCCGCATCTAAGAAGAGATCCGCGAAGACCTCAGTCGGCCCATATTCACAGAAGCCCGGCACATCCGTAAAAGTTCCTGCAAGGAAATCCGGCAAGACACCGAAAGATACGGGGAAGTCCTCGAAGTCCGGTAAAGTTTCGGCCCCGAGACCCATTAATACTGTAAAGAAACCTGCGCACCGCGGGAAATCTCCGTCTGATCTCACAAAACGCGATGCGGCCGCTGTCGCCGGCCCGGCCAGCGAAGAAACCACAATCGATCCCGACGCCAGGGCCCGCGGCGATATTCCGATGAGTCTGGTTTCGCATCTCGACGAATTTCGCAGCCGTTTCCTCGTGTCGCTGCTCACGGTATTTGTCATCATGGTCGTCGGCTTTTTCTTTTCCGACTACCTGCTGGCTATCATCAACAAGCCGTATCTCTCCACGGGCCTCAAACTCAATGTCTTTAACCTGATCGACGGCTTTCTCCTCAGGCTCAAGGCCGCAATGCTTGCCGGCGTACTCCTCGGATTTCCCGTTATCGTGTACGAACTCTGGAAATATATCTCTCCCGCCATTGCGGTCGGCGACAGGATGTTCGCGCGCCTTGCGGTGGTTGCGGCGCTCTTCCTTTTTTACCTGGGGCTTACGCTTACCTATTTTACGCTTCCCTTTGCGGTAAAGGCTCTCTTGAGCTTTACCCCCGACAACATGACCAATCTTATAAACGCTGCCCAGTATCTCAACTTCGTTATGCTCTTCTGCTTTGCCATCGGCGCCGTCTTCGAGCTTCCGATCGTTATAATGATTCTCACCAAAATCGGAATCGTTACCCCCTCGTTTCTTGTAAGCAAGCGCAAATACGCCATCGTCCTCATCTGGGTCCTCGCCGCCATAATCACTCCGACCGTTGACCCGCTCACACAGTCGCTTGTCGCGTTCCCGCTCATGCTCCTTTATGAGATTTCGATCATCATCTCGAAATTCATGGTCAAACGGAAAAAGCGCAGAGAACTTGCCGGGCGCGCTTAAAAATCTCTTGACTCGCCACTATTATCGAATTCTATAATAGGCTTGGTATATTTCAGGGGAGCCTCTTGCGTTTTTTTTAAATATCTTCGGGTGGCGGAGGGTGCCGTGGCTGTTAAATATCTCAAATCGCTCGAACTGCGCGGGAAACGCGCCTTTATCAGGGTCGATTTTAACGTGCCGTACGACAAATCGATGGCGATAACCGATGATACCAGGATAACCGCCACGCTCCCGACGATCAGGTATTGCATCGAAGGCGGCGCCAAAGTCATACTCGTGTCGCACCTCGGTCGCCCCGATGGGAAGGTTGTTCCTAAAATGAGCCTGGCTCCCGTAGCCGAACGACTGTCCGTGCTTCTCGGACAGACGGTCCTTTTCGTAGATAAACCGATCGGTGCCGGCGCCGCCGAGATGCTCACCGGTCTCAAGGACGGGGACGTTGCACTTCTCGAGAACATCAGGTTTTATCCCGAGGAAGAGAAAAACGATCGAGAGTTCGGTAAAAAACTCGCCGAACTGGCCGACGTGTATATAAACGACGCATTCGCGACCGCACACCGCGCGCACGCCTCGAACGAGGCGATCACTCATTTCGTTAAGGAAAGCGCCGCCGGCTTCCTGCTCGAGAACGAGATCGAGTATTTCAGGAAGGCCATGCTCGATCCGACCCGCCCCACCACGGCGATCATCGGCGGTGTCAAGATCTCGTCCAAGATCGACGCTCTTAAAAACATCCTCGGCAGGGTTGACAATCTTATAATCGGCGGAGGTATGGCGTATACGTTTTTAAAGGCAAAAGGGTATGATGTCGGTAAATCGATCCTGGAAGCGGATCATGTTCCCACGGCGAAGGCCATTATCGACCTGGCCGAAAAAAATAAAGTCAATCTTGTGCTTCCGATCGACATCGTCATCGCTCCCGACCTGGACAGCGCCGGCAAAAAG
Organism: Spirochaetota bacterium; assembly: GCA_041306625.1. GTDB lineage: Bacteria > Spirochaetota > UBA4802 > UBA4802 > UBA5368 > MVZN01. Next base: position 3,811 of record JBFZEY010000305.1, read on the forward strand.
AGCCTTGCCCGGTTTGATGCGATGCCGTCCGACATGGAAGGAGTTGACATCGGACCTGAAAGCATCGGCCTGTATTCGGACATTATACGGAAATCGAAGACCGTGGTGTGGAACGGCCCCCTGGGCGCGTTCGAGAATCCCGCGTTTGCCGTCGGGACCAATGCAATCGCAAAAATCGTCGCAGAATCCGATTGCCTCAGCGTCATCGGCGGCGGGGACAGCGTATCGGCGATAAACCAGTCCGGTTACGCGGACAAAATGTCCTACATCTCGACCGGTGGAGGAGCGTTCCTGGAGCTCCTCGAAGGCAAGACGCTGCCGGCAATCGCCGCTCTGGACAAATAGGGCGGGCAACCCGCTTCGCGCTGGTGGCGCGTCAATTCTTTATCCGTTCACGACGCGACAATATCTTCCGCGGATCGATTTCACCGATATTGTTGAATATATAATCAGGCCGATAGGGGAACCTGTCGGCCATTTTGCGCGTCGTCACCCCGGTCAGCACCAGACAGCTGGTCATTCCCGCCTCGAGCCCGCCCACGATATCCGTGTCCATCCGGTCGCCGATCATGAAACAACTGGCCGAATGCACCTTTATGTGCTTGCGTGCCCAGTACATCATGGCCGGGTTCGGTTTTCCCAGGAAATACGCCCTGACTCCGGTTACACGCTCTATCGGTGCGACGAGGGCCCCGCAGGCGGGAACCGGGCCCCGCGGCGTCGGTCCGGTGATGTCCGGGTTGGTGGCGATAAACCGTGCGCCCTCCTGTATTAGAAGAGTCGCTTCCATTATCCGCAGGTAATCGTATTCGTCCGTTTCTCCGACG
>JBFZEY010000306.1:0-3151 GCA_041306625.1 Spirochaetota bacterium
CCAACTACCGGTGTGCCCCACAAACTCCAGTGTTATCTCGAAGCCTTTAAGCAGCGCGCAGGACGCGCGCGGGGCGAGGTCGGCCGCTGCGTCATCCATTACGCGGCCGACACTCCCGGCCTCCTGCCGGTCGGATAGCACACGGATGTACCTTCCACAGCCGAACAATGTGGTCATGGAATATTTCTGACATATATCCGCACTACCCTACCAAGAGCGCGGACACGATGTCTGCGCGCGGTGAGACTTGCAGGATGCAAATTCGAGCCGCTACACGGCAGGCTCATCGACTGCAACCAGTAAGACACGTTCTCAGTATTCGAAATCGGTGGAACCCTGAGCTATCGCCATTAATAAGCCCAGCCGCGCGGCGATTGAGCGCAGCCCCTCGCGGCGATTGAGCGAGCGCGCGGGAGATCGCCAAGAGGGGGCGCGCGTACGCCCCCTCTTAGCACGTTAAGCGCCTGCCGGAGCCCTCGGCACCATGACTGAGCAACCGGTGGAAAATGAGCGCCATTCAGCACACTCCCACAAAAAAGAAGAAAAAATCTACCCCGGAAGGAAAAAACCTTTAACAAACCGCCCTCGAAATTCGTATATACAGTAAGAGCCCGTAAGGAAACCCCCGAAAGGAGCCCGCTCAATGGCAAAAGTCCGCCTTAACATCGCCTTTAAAGGAATCGCCAGCCGAATAGGCAGCCTCGTATTCTACGAATGGGAGGGCGACACCTTCGTGCGCCCGCAGGTGCACCAGCGCGACCCGAAGACCCCGCGGCAGCTGGACCTCCGCGACGCCTTCGGCCGTGCGGTACGCGCCTGGCAGGCGCTCCCGGAAGCGGAAAAGGCGCACTGGAACCGGCGCGCGGACAAACGGCGGACAACGGGCTACCACGCCTACCTTTCGGCCTATATGCGCAACCGCTGGGACCGCGCGGAAGCGACTCGGCCGCATGCCGTCGCCACACCGGACACGGTGTACCATGACATCATCCCCGAAAATGCCGTGAAGCCCCTCTCCTCCCGGTATGATGCTCCCATGGGCCTTCGTTGCCCCTTCGTTCCTGCCTCGCAACCCCTTTCGGAGTGCTTCCTCCGCGCTCTCAGCGGCGGTTAAGGACGCAAAAAGGGGTCGAAAACCGGCCCCATAACGCGAAAAATAATGTTGTACGCCGAATGTTCGAAGCCCTGCGCCGGCGGAGGCGGCAGAGGCATGCCGCGACATGTAACAGGCTAAACTCACCCCCTGTCCCCCTCTCTTTGAACGAAAGAGAGGGGGGATCGCGTCATGAACCATGCGGCGTTGCATGACCGCTTTCGGAATTAATTCCACAAGGTGCCATCCACCGCTGGCCAGGTATCGAATATCGCCGGAAAGCCTGATGCCTGAGCTCCCATGAGTTGGAAGGCCCGATTATGCGAAAAGTCACTGTGGGAATCCCGGCGTGTCGCTACCTGACGCAGTAAAACCCCGCCTGTATGTACGACTTCCAGAAGCAGTCCGCAACCGCGAAGCCGGCGGCCGCGTACAGCGCCAGGTGCTCGCTCACCGTAATGGGGAAGAAGCGCGTGTCGAACCTGCCAAGGTGGTCCTGTGCCTGTTCGGCCGTCTTGCCGTGGTCCATCTGGAAGCGCCTCCAGTACTCCTTTGTGATAGAGGTGCTCGCCTCGGAGTTCGGACGTGTGTTCTCGAAGCTGATGAAAAGGCCCCCCTTCTTCAGCAGCCGAAAGCATCGCGCGCTTGCCTCGACGCGCTCCTCTGTGGAATAATAATGGTGGGACTGGATTGCGGTGACCACGTCGAAGTGTTCGTCGGGAAGCTCGAGCGCGCGCGTCTCCGCCTGTATGAAGCGGATATGCGCTTCCCCGAGCTTCGCGCGCGCGATATCGAGCATCTCGGCCGCGGGGTCGGCCAGGACGAGTTCGATGGGCGCGAATCTTTCGGTTATGCCCAGCGCGAGGTTCCCGGTGCCGCATCCCGTGTCGAGCCAGGCGCGCGGGCGCGGATTAAAGGCCTTCACGAAGCGGAGGGTCTCCCGGTGCATGGCCGCGTAGTACGGGATGGTGTCCTCGACCTCATTATCGTACCGGGACGAGATGTGGGAGGTGGTGTTGTCGGGATTCATGTGTGTTTTGTCCATGTGTATGATGTGTGGCCGCCACCGGCCGGGCTTTTTACAGCGGGGTGCATGACACCTGCCAGGTCGATTGAGTCGCCCCTCACGCCCCCGCCGCGCAGAAGGCCTTCAGAATCCGCCCGAGCCGTTCGATCCCAAGCTCAATGGTCGTCTCGTCCACGCACGAGAAGTTGAGGCGCATGGTGTTGACGCCGGTTTTGCCGATATAGAAGGGATCGCCGGGCACGAAGGCCACGTTCTCGCGGATGGCGGAATCGAACACCTCCAGCGCGCTTACGCCTTCCGGCAGCACCGCCCACAGGAACATGCCGCCGTCGGGGTTCGAGCAGCGCACCTCTTCCGGGAAATGCCTCCCGATGGCGCCCGTCATGGCGTCGCGCTGCCTCCGGTAGCGCTCCCTGATTGTTTCGATGTGCGCGTCGATGTCGTTGTCCTCCAGGTATTGATAGAGCACCCGCTGCGCGAAGTAGTTGGTGTGCAGGTCCGAGGCCTGCTTGGCGATGACGAGCTTCTCGGTGAGCGCGCGCGGCGCGGCGATCCATCCTATCCTGAACGACGGCACGAATATCTTGGAGAACGACCCGAGCAGGATGGTGTTCTCCGGAATGCGCGTGTGGTAGCTTCGCGTCTCGCGTCCCGAGAAGCGCAGCTCGCCGTAGGGATTGTCCTCGACCAGGAAGGTCCTCGTACGCCCGAGGAGGCGCGCAACCTCGTCCCTGTTTTCATCGGAATGGGATATCCCCGAGGGGTTCTGGAAGTTGGGGACGGTGTAGATGATCTTGAGCGCCGTGCGCCCGAGGATCGCACCGAGCGCCTCCGTGTCGAGCCCGCCGAAGTCGAGCCGTACGGGCTCGAAGACGGGCCGGTAGAGCGAAAAGGCCTGTATGGCCCCGAGATAGCCCGGCTCCTCGATGCCGGCGTGGTCCGATTCGTTGAGCAGGGTTTTGCCGATGAGGTCCAGGCCCTGCTGGGAGCCCGTGGTGATGAGGATGTCGTCGACGTCCACGCCGACGCCC
>JBFZEY010000307.1:0-4108 GCA_041306625.1 Spirochaetota bacterium
CGCGCGTAGCGCATGAGGCCCGTCGCGGAGGCGTACAGTTCGAGACAGCCCGTTCCCCCGCAGGGACATCGGCGGCCGCGGTAGTTGATGGTCGTGTGGCCGACTTCCATGGCGCTTCCGGACTGGCCCGTGTAGACCCGGTTATCAATCACCACGCCGCCGCCTATGCCCGTACCGAGGGTGAGCATGATCCAGTTGGAGTATTTCCTTCCCGCGCCCTTCCACCATTCACCGATAACGGCGACCGTTGCGTCGTTTTCGAGAAAGGCGCGGACGCCGGTGCGCCGTTCGATGGTTTTAATAAGAGGAAATTTCTGCAGTGCCGGTATATTCGGGCTGGTGAGTACCATCCCCCTGGTGCGGTCGATTGAACCGGCGGAGCCGACTCCGATGGCCCTTACGGCGGTGGGGCCCTGTCCGCGTGCGGCGGAAAGCGCCCGTATGAGCTCTATCAGGCAGTTTTCGATTTCCGAAGGCGTTTTTCCTGTCGGGATCTTTTTAAACGCGAGCATATCGCCATCGCCATTGGTCAGTACGCCTTTAATCGTGGTGCCGCCAATATCGATACCTATGTACATGAGGCCACCGTCCAAGTGGGATGGTTCCGCGGGGCGGAGACTTATTAAACAGGCCCGGCAGAAGCGCCGTAAAGTAATTTTTCGGCCGGGTGGCATTTTTCGCGGTGCTCGTCATAGGCATGAAATTTCTAATTTCATTATTAATATGAAGGAACGGTGTCCCGAAAAAAGAGCAACCGGGTACAATCCCTTCTTCCGCCGGCCGCATATTTTTTCCTGTGGGTTGCAAATTGCGGGATTTTTCGACAGGTTGTCCGACAAATACTACAGGACGATACGGCGTTATGTGATCAGGGCCGTCATCTTCGCTCGAGGGGGCGGCATTCAGCGCAGGTGCCAATTTTTCCCAGATACTGCGTTCGTATTGGTTTTTTCCGGGTTTCGGGCTATACTTTATGAGGCATGGAGGACACGAATGGGAAACACTGAAACCATCGCGGCATACACCGGAATTGGGGCGCGCGAGGCGCCGGACGCTATATTCGGCATGCTTGAAAAGACAGGCAAGCATATGGCGTCAAAAGGATACCTGCTGCGTTCGGGCGGGGCGGACGGCGCCAGCGCCGCATTTGAACGGGGGTGTGATATGGCGGGAGGGAGGAAGGAGATCTTCCTGCCCTGGCGGGGCTTCAACGGCAATAATTCATCTCTCTACGCGGTGAGCGAACGTGCCCTGTCGATCGCTTCCGCCTTTAATCCTGCCTGGGTGACGCTCGCCGAATCGGCGAAGAAATGCCAGGCCCGTTATGCCCATGTGATTATGGGAGACGATATAAAGAAACCGTCCGTATGCGTAATCTGCTATACGGCCGCCGGCAAGCAGAAGGGCGGCACGGGACAGGCGCTTAAAATCGCGCAGAAGTTCCATGTGCCCGTGTTCGATTTGGGAGCATTCGACGAGACTCCCGATATCCTTAACGAGAAACTCGTGGAGTTTCTCACCGGGCTCTCCCTCGACGCGGCCGGTCTCAAAATATAAAGCCCCGGCAGGTCCCGGACCGTGTATATTCATTCACCGCAGGCGTTTCCGACGCGCGCGCAGCGCTTGAGTGCGACGACGATCAATCCGATGCATAAATCATGAGATACCCCGGCATCCCATTCAGAAAGATTATGATTGCACCGGCGGCGCTGCTGCTTGCAGGCGGCCTCTGCTGTATGCCTCCGCACGTCCGTGTCGGCTCGATCGCGGAGGGACGTCGCGGCTACGTCGTCGATACCGCCAGGCAATACCTGGGGACGCCGTATCGCTACGGGGGAGAGAATCCTAATGGATTTGACTGCTCGGGTTTCGTGATGTTCGTGTACAGCAAAAACGGATTAAGATTGCCGCGTGCCACGGTGGAGCAGTACCGCTCGGGGCGGCCGGTCTCGCGCCGGGCCCTGGGGCCGGGAGACCTGGTATTTTTCTCAATATACGGCGGGCGTATATCACATGTGGGCATATATGCCGGAAACGGCTCGTTTATCCATGCCCCGAGCAGCGGCAAGCGCGTATCGTACGCGCATCTTGAAAACAGCTACTGGAAGACAAGATATGCGGGTGCCGTCTCCTTTTTTACCGCCGGCAGACGCCCATATTACTCGAATCTATCAAAAAATTGAGCGATCGCTCGGCGGGGAAACACTTATTTCTTGACAAATAATTTACGGCATATTTACTTGTAGCAGTCGGAAAAGGATTGGTTGACTTTTTATGCGAATTGGGATATACCCCGGATCATTTGATCCGTTAACCAATGGGCACCTCGACATAATTGAAAGAGCAAAGCAGATATGCGACAGGTTGATCATAGCCATTGCCAAAAACAGCGCCAAGCATCCGCTCTTTACCGTTCAGGAACGGTTGGAGATGCTGACGCGCTGCTGTCATTGTGAGAGTCGTACCGTCGAAAACGTCGCGTTTGAGGGTTTGCTCGTCGATTTCTGTCGTGCCCAGGGTGTCACACTGATTTTCAGAGGGTTGAGGGCGATCGTGGATTTTGAATACGAGTACGCGATAGCCCTTATGAATAAAAAGCTCGCTCCCGGAATAGAAACGGTGTTTCTGATGGCGAAGAGCGAATTTTCTTTTGTTTCCTCCAACATGGTAAAGGAAGTCGCCAGCTATGGAGGAGACATCACCTCTCTGGTCCCCCAGTTCGTCCACGAAAAGCTCCAGCAAAAGTTTTCCGGCCCGAAGTAAAACGCCATATCGGAGGCCACGATTCTTAGCCGATTCAGCGACCGGGTGAGGGCCAATCCCCGGAGCATAGTATTCCCCGAGGGGGACGATTCGCGGGTTCTCGAAGCCGTGCTTCGCCTCGTTGCCGACGGCCTTATCGGCCGGGCGGTTCTTATCGGGGATTGCGGAAATATCGAGAGGGTGGCCGGCACGAACCTGGTTTCCGGCGGGCGCATACGTATAATCGCCCCGGACGCTTTTGTTTCTGATGCGCGGTATCGCGAGGAATACCGCCGGGAGCGCGGACTGGGAGCGCTCGAAGGAGAGATCCTCGACAGGGCCATGCGTGATCCGGTTTCCCTGGGCGCGCTGATGCTCCGCCTGGGTGATGTCGACGGTTTTATCGGCGGTGTGCGCACGACCACGGCGGAAATCCTCCGAACGGGTATAAGCGTCGTCAAGGCGGACCGGAGGACCGGCGTGGTGACCGCCTTCAGCATTGTGACCGTCAACGTCGACGGCGGGCCGGAAGAAAGGCTGTATGTAATCGCGGACCCGGTCGTCAATCCCGACCCGACCGCGGGCGTGCTCTGCAAAATCGCCGAGGCGGCCGCCGTGTTCTCGCGGCAGTTCCTGGGGATCCGGCCGAGGATAGCGTTCCTGTCGTACTCCACGCGCGGGAGCGGCGTCGGGAAATCGGTGGACAAGATGAGGCTGGCCGCCGAGCGCGCGAAGGTGCGGATGCCCGAGATAGACATTGACGGGGAGCTGCAGCTCGACGCAGCGCTCTCGCCGGAGATAGCGAGTAAAAAGGCACCGGGAAGCGCCGTCGGGGGAAGTGCAAACGTGCTGTTGTTTCCCAACCTTGACAGCGCGAACATCGGCGTAAAGCTGATCCAGTACTTTGGAAATGCGGGGGTTATCGGTCCGGTCATTTACGGGCTCGGCAGGCCGTACAATGATATTTCCCGGGCCGCGACGGTGGAGGACATCGTCAACCTGGCGCTCGTAACGCAGCTGCAATCATGAGAGCGGCAATGAACGAAAATGAAAGATAACGGCGTAGACCATATATACCGGCCTTTTTTTTACATAGAGATTGATACCAGAAGAGACAGGGGAGGATTGTTATGAGCATTTCGACACTCCTCCTGGTTTTGGCGCTCCCTCTTACAGGAGCGGCGGGATTTCTCGCAAGGGCATATATCGGCAGGGTGAAACTCACCTCGTCCGAGGCGCGCGCCCACCGACTGGTTCAGGACGCCGTACGGGAAGCTGAGGCGAAACGCAAGGAACTGCTCATCGAGGCAAAGGACCAGCTTCTCAAGGAAAAGAATCTTTTTGAAAAGGAGATGCGGGAGCGACG
>JBFZEY010000308.1:0-5286 GCA_041306625.1 Spirochaetota bacterium
CCAACGGACCGGACAGGAAAAATACTTTTCTCCGGTAATATTATTAATATTTTCATTGACACCGAAAAAGCCTTTTCTATATGGTGTTAAACTCATTCGGGTCGAGACGCTAGCTCAGTCGGTAGAGCAACTGCCTTTTAAGCAGTGGGTCCGGAGTTCAATTCTCCGGCGACTCACAGAAAATTGCGAAATAGTGTTGACCAATCGATGCTATTTTTTATAGTGCCAGAGCATTTGTCCCCGTCGTCTAGGGGTCTAGGACACCGGGTTTTCATCCCGGCAACAGGGGTTCGAATCCCCTCGGGGATGCATTGAAAAGGCGGCCATTCGGCCGCCTTTTTCGTTTCAAATGAATACTTCCATTATCGCCTCCGCCATCAGACGATATCCCTCCACCGTCGGGTGGACCATGTCGAACTGCACCAGCGTTCGGAATTCGACGCCTTCAGAAATTTTTTTTCGCCAGTAGTCGTGTACCCTGGCCACGGGAAGGCCGTTTTCTGCAGACAGTTCTTCGATCCGTGCGTAAAAGGGCGCCGCTATGGCGTTATCGCGTGCGTCACCAAGATGTACCGAGGTGACCAGCACGATCTCGGCGTCGGTGTTTTCGCGAATGCGGTCGATGATGGACTGGAGGCTGTGTTTGAAGCGCTCGACCGGATGGCCGATGAAGGCATCGTTGAGCGCAAACTGGATGAAGACGCAGTCGGGGTCCTCGTCGATCACATCCTCGCGGACGCGCAAGAGGCCGCCTTCGGCGGTGTCGCCGGGTATGCCCCGGTTGATGATGTCAAACTGCGCCTTCGGATACTTTTCCTTTAACATCTCGCCGAGGAAAACGAGATAGCCCTTGTTCACCAGCCATCCCTGGGTCAGAGAATCGCCCAGGGCGACGATGACGGAATGGGAGCCTTCGGTAAGTTTCCGGATTGTAGTAACAGCCTTCATAACAGCCCCCGGTTCTATTTCGAAAATGACTATTGTTCAGGGATACCGAAATTTCAACACGCGTCAAACTAAAATACGCCGTATGGTGTTGACGGTCTTAATAAGAAATCAAAGGAATATGGTTGATTTTTATACGCAAAGCGGTACCCTCTATCGGGATGATCGGGTCTCGAGGATGTGACCGTCCCGCGGAAGCGGTATCGCAATTGCATACGGGTGAGAGGAAATATATGAAAAACGTATTGATTACCGGGGCAACGGGATTCATCGGCGGGCATCTGGTGGAGGCCAATCTAAAAAAGGGTAATCGCGTCAGGGCGATGGTGCTTCCCGGCGATCCGGGCGGCGAGAGACTGGCGAAAAAGAAAGGTGTACAGGTGGTAAGCGGCGACGTTCGGGATTATGATTCGGTAAAGCGCGCCTGTGTAGGCATAAACATCGTGTTTCACTGCGCCGCGGTGGTGACCGACTGGGCGCCGAAGACCCTCTTTCGGGAGGTGACCGTGGGCGGCACTCTAAACATGTGCCGCGCGGCGCTCGCGGCGAAGGTGAGCCGTTTCGTCGATATGAGTACCAATGATGTGTTCGGCATCGACGAGAAGAACGTGATGGACGAGACATATCCTCTAAGAAAATGGGGTGAGCCGTACCCGGACTCCAAGATCGAGGCCGAGCGCATCACCTGGCGCTTCCACCGGGAGCACGGCCTGCCGGTAACGATGGTCTATCCGTGCTGGGTCTTCGGCCCCGGCGATATGACTTTCGTCTATCCGCTCGCCGAGGCGATCGTTAAGCGAGATCTGTTGTTCTGGAGAAAGGACGTCATCGTATGGCCGGCATACATCGATAACCTCGTGGACCTCCTGATGCTCATCTCGACCGACGAGCGCGCGGTCGGCAACGGCTATCTCGTTCACGACGGGGAGTACGTTACGCTGCAGAACTTCTGCAGGGGTATCGCCGCGGCCCTGGGAGCCCCGCCGACAACGCTGCATATCCCCTATTTTGCCGCCTACGCGGCATCTTTCGCGATGGAGATGATCTGGAAGGCCCTGGGTAAAAAGGAACGGCCGCTCCTGACCACCTACGTGGTGAAAAACCTCGGCTCGCGCTTCAGGTTCTCGATCGATAAGGCGGCCCGGGAGCTTGGATGGAAGCCGAAGATATCCTACGGCGAAGGTTTTGAGCGGACGATGGAATGGCTCAAGACGCTCGGAGTGGGAAAGCCCCCCGCGGAATAGGTAACGGCCCTATCCGGACAACGCCGCCCTTGCCTCGCGCATGATCTGCAGTTCCTCATTGGTGGGTACCACCATGGCGACCACACGGCTATCGGGCCGGGTGAGTATCGCAGCGTGTGCCCGGTTCTTTTCGTCATCGAAATCGATACCAAGGAAGTCCAGGTTTTCAAGCACGTCCCTGCGTAATGTGGGAGAATTTTCGCCGATCCCCCCGGTGAAGACGACAGTGTCGAGCCCCCCCATCTCGGCGGCATAGGCACCGATGGTGCAGATGATGCGGTTGGCCAGCACCTTCTCGGCGCGGATGGCGTTAGGGTCTCCTGCATGCATCGCTTCCTCGATGGCGCGATGATCGCTGGAAATACCGCTCAGCCCCAGAAGCCCCGACTCCTTGTTGATCATACTTTTAATTGCCGCCGCCGTATAGCCGTGGCCCATGAGAAAGAAAACGATCTCGGGATCGAACGAACCGCTGCGGGTTCCCATCGGAAGGCCCTCGAGCGGTGTAAAACCCATCGAAGTGTCGACGCTACGGCCGTGTTTGACCGCACAGATGCTCTGGCCGTTACCGAGGTGGCAGGTGACGATTTTGAGTTCGGCGATATTCCTTCCCAGTATCTCCGCGGCCTTCAGCGATACGTACTTGTGGCTGGTGCCGTGGAAGCCGTATTTCCTGATGCCGAATTGTTTATACAGCGCATAGGGAAGGCCGTACAGATAGGCCTCCTCCGGCATGGTCTGATGAAAGGCCGTATCAAATATGGCGTACTGTCGGGTTCCGGGGAGATCATGGATGAGGATTTCTATGCAGGCAATGCCAACAGGATTGTGCAGCGGGGCGAGAAGGGCGTTTTTGCCGAGCTCGGACATCACGGTGCCGTCGATCAGAGTTGTGGCGCTGTAGCGTTCTCCGCCGTGAACGACGCGATGCCCAACCGCGGTAATCTCGGCACGATCACTGATGGCACCCTTTATACGCAGCGTTTCGAGCATGTCGCCGATGGCGCCCTCATGATCCCTGATGGAGCAGGCGAGCAGCTCGGTTTTGCCGGCGGAAACGATCTTCTTCTCGCAGGAAGTGGTTGCCCCGGACAGGCCGATACCGTTGTAATTGCCCTTTATAAGCACATCCTCGGTGCGGGCGTCGAAGAGCTGAAATTTTAATGAGCTGCTACCCGCATTGACGACCAGAATTTTCATCAGTAGACTCCAATGTGTAGGGACATGTCCCCGGGTGCGCGCATGGCGTTTGTTCCGTATGAGTGATATGTATCCCGACGCATCCGATTAAATCAAGTAAAGTGTGTGTAACCGGGCGTCCCGTAAAAAAAATCCCCTCCGGCCTTAAAGCCGAGGGGTATGTGCAGGAGGCGCCGGCGGAGTAACGTACCTCCGCCGGGCAGCTATGATAAAAGGATCGCTATACCATGCTCAGGTGCTTGTATTTCGGAAGGTGCCGCACTGCGGGCTTGAACGCATCGCGGCGGAACGGCTCCGCGAGAACCTTCGCCCCTCCCTCGATGACTGCGTTGATGACGACCGGCTTTTTGGACTTCACGGCCTCGTTAACAACGTCCTTCACTTGCGTGTAATCCTCGATCTTGAATCCGAGCGCACCCATGTCTTTGGCGACCTGGGCGTAATCGGGATTGGTGGGCAGGTCGCATCCGACGAACCGGTTGTCGAAAAAGTCGATCTGGTTCTTTTTCTCGGCGCCCCACTCGTGGTTGTTGAAAACAACGGCGATAACCGGGATGTTCTCGCGGACCGCGGTCATTACCTCGGCTATGCCGCTGATGCCGTAGGCACCGTCTCCCTGGAGGGCGAACACCGGACTGTCCGGGGAGCCCATTTTCGCGCCAAGCGCGGCGCCGTAAGCGAATCCGCAGTTGCCCCAGCTCAGCGCCGAGATGTGCTGACGCGCCCCGGCGAACCGCAGATAGCTGTTGCAGATCGACGAGTTGTTGCCGATGTCGGTCGAGACAATCGAACCCTTCGGCATCGCATCGGTGAGTTCCTTGATAAAGCGGCGCGGATGCATGAGTTTGTTGGTCGAGGACGACCAGCCGTCCAGCTCGTCCTTCCAAATCTTCTTTTCCTTCTCGATGTCTTCGATGCGTTTGGCGTCCTTCGCCCGCTTGCCGTCGATGGCGCGCAGGCGCAGGATGAGCTGCCGGGCGAATTCCTTAGCATCGGCCATGATGCCGATATCGGCCTTTTTGGAAAGTCCGAGCTGGCTGGCGTCGACATCGATCTGGATGATCTTCGCGTTCTTCGGCCAGTAGTCGATGTCGTACTGCGGAAGCGTGCCGAAAGGTCCAAGGCGGGTGCCGAGCGCAAGTACAACGTCGGCCTTGGCGATGAGCCGCATCGCCGCCTTCGAGCCGCAGTAACCGATGGGCCCGACGGCGAGCTGGTGGTCGGCCGGGAAGCTGTCGTTATGCAGATAGGTGTTGACCACGGGCGCGGTGAGGTATTCTGCAAGGGCCTTCGCCTCGTCGTGGGCGTTCGCCTGCGATACGCCGCCGCCGGCGAGGATTACCGGGAATTTGGCCTTTGCAAGCATCTCGGCCGCCTGTTTCACCTGCTCCTCGGGTCCGGGGCCGTAGCACACGTCACCGGATTTATAGATCTCGCAGTCCAGGTCCCCGTAAAAGAAATCACGGGGTATATTGAGCTGCGTGGGGCCGCTGAGCAGTTTGGCCATGTAAAAACAGCGACGCGCGAGTTCGGTCATGCGCTCGGGACGGTTTACCCGCACCTGGTACTTTGTGGATTTTTCGAACCAGGGCATCTGGTCGAGTTCCTGGAATCCGCCGGTACCGATGCCCATGCTGCCGGTCTCGGGCGTGATGGCGACGACCGGAGAATGGGCCCAGAAGGCGGCGGTGATCGCCGAAACAAAGTTCGCGGCACCGGGGCCGTTCTGTGCGATACAGCACTGAGGCCTGCCGGTAACGCGGGCGTAGCCGTCGGCCGCGTGAGCGGCCGCCTGCTCGTGGGCCACAGGAATGAAACGGATACCCGCGGCGGGGAAAAGATCAAGTGCGTCCATGAATGCGCTTCCCACGATGCCGAATACGTCGCGTATTCCCTC
>JBFZEY010000309.1:0-14289 GCA_041306625.1 Spirochaetota bacterium
CGATCCGGCCATGATATGCAAGGATTTTTCGAAAAGCGGGGGGAGCACGATGGCACCGGTCGATTACATGAAGGCGATTGCATGCATTACAAAGGCATTCGATGGGAAGCGTGACGTCGAGATAAAGGCCGCCCATAAAACCATCGATATCTTCGAGGTGACCGTGCAGCTCCCTGCTGGAGAAGTCTCATACGAACTCCAGTCGAACGGCCGCAGCCTCGACCTGGTGATCGGCCGGAAGCATTTCGAATCAATCCGGTTCGAGCGCTGGATATCAAAGCTTGAATTCGAGCTGGAACAGACCTTTCTGTCGAACATCAGGCTCGAGGTCAAGGAAACGGCCACGGATTACGTTATAACGATTGCCAACTGACACGCGCCCCGCTAGCCCCCGGTGACCGTTTCGCCGTTAAGCACCACGGAATACCTTAACGGACACATCCGCTTTGCCATTATCGAAACGCTGCAGTAGGTCCCCTGCGACAGTTCCACCGCCTTGATGAGCTTCTCCCGTTCCGTGCCCCCGCGCACGTCATAGGCAAGCTCGATCGATGTGAATACCTTCGGATCCGTTTCAGCGCTTACGGCCGAAACCTGCATAGAAAAAGACTCCGGCATGGTCGCCCGCATTTTTCGGAGTATATGCGCCACATCCACACCCGTGCACCCTGCGATGGACTGCAGGAAAACCTGCCTGGGGGAGGGGCCTTCGTTTTCACCGCCCAGATCGGGGTCGGCCGTGTCCATCACGACCTTCGTAGTGTTGTTCTCGTTCGAGCCCTCAAATCTCGTCTTTCCTTTCCATTCGACCGATACTTTCATCGGATCCTCCGGCGGAGATACAATTGATTCTTATATTCCATACCATCCCGTCTCCTGCGACAATAATTTTTTGACTTGTTCATAATCGCTCAGTATTATTTCTCAGCGGGCCGCGTTCATCAGGGATTCAGGCTTGTAACGGCCCCGGGTTATTTCATACAAACTGCGTGGAGGAAGGACATGAGGAAAAACATGGGCACCATAGACAGATTATTGCGCGTAACGGTCGCGGTTATAATAGGGGTTTTATACCTGACCGGCAATATCAGCGGACTCGCCGCCGTGGTTCTCGGGATCATCGCGATTATATTCATCGCGACCAGTATCGTTTCGACCTGCCCGCTGTACGTCCCGCTCGGAATCAACACCAGGAAAGACTGACCACTCAAACGCGCGGCGACAACGCATCGCCGCGCGGCCATCATTCATTTTATATTGACAATACCGGATCCACGCGTCCATGGTGTGAGCGAAGAGGGACGCCCATGGAATTCAAGGAAAAACGACCGCTCTACGCGCTCGAAGAGCTGGCATCGATACTGCGCGCCGATAACGGGTGTGCCTGGGACAGGGAGCAGACCTCGCGGACCCTGAAGCCCTATCTGATTGAAGAGGCGTACGAGGTGTACGAGGCGATCGACAGCGGCGATCCCGAGAACCTCAAGGAAGAACTGGGCGATCTGCTCTACCAGGTCTATGCCCATGCCCAGATAGCCCGCGAAGAGAACCGGTTTACGATCGATGACGTGGCGCGGGGAATCCTCGAGAAGCTGGTCTTTCGCCATCCCCACGTCTTCGGCGGTGAGAAGGCGTCGAGCGCAAACGAGGTTATAGAGCGCTGGGAAAGAATAAAGAAAAAGGAAAAGGCGCACAGGGAATCGATACTCGACGGCGTCCCGGCGCACCTGCCGTCGCTCCTCAAGGCCTACCGGGTACAGCAGAAGGTGTCGCGGGTCGGATTCGACTGGGAGAAAACCGAGGACGTGATCGCCAAGCTCGATGAAGAGGTCGCCGAATTAAAGGAAGCGCTGTCGGTTAAACCCGATGCGGACAGGACATCACGCATTGAGGATGAGATGGGCGACATCCTCTTCACCATGGTAAATATCGCGCGCTTTCTCGGAATTAACGCCGAAGACGCGCTCAACCGCACCATTAAAAAGTTTATTGACCGCTTCAGGACCCTCGAGAGAGAGGCCTCGGCGCGGGGCATGAAGCTGGAAGACATGACGCTCGCCGAAATGGATGAGATGTGGGAGTCGGCGAAACTGCGTTAGACGAATACTATATGCGGCGGTTCAACCTCATCGGAATATTTCCCTTAACCGTCGATAAAGCTCATCCATCTCCCGGTCCGCAAGGGACCTGCCGGCGTACCGGTGCTGGTAAACCCGCCGCTTCAGATCATCGACGCTTTGTCTTACCGAATCTTCCGCCGCTCCGTACCATGTGGCGGTGCACGTTTCATCGAGCATAAGAGCGGCCGTTTTCAGAAATAAACCGGCATCCCGCCGGCGTGCGGCAGTTGCGAGCTCCGCCCGCCGGTCTTTCGGCCGCGCCGGAACCGGCGTGACCGACGATTCCTCCCTCGGACCCGATTTCGGCGAAACAGAAAAAACACGGCGCCTCCACCACATGGCCGCCGCGACGCCCCCGGCTGCGAGCAGGATGATCCCCAGCACCGCCAGCGGATCGAACTCCAGTCCCTGCGACTTTACTCCGGTGCCGTCATTCCCCGGACCCTTCCGCGTTGCGGCGCCCGGAGCCGCCTCGAAGGCATGGTCGGCGGTTCGGGCCACCTCATACCGCCCCGAGATCGGATTGAAATAGCCGAGACTGAGGCCCGGCAGAACAAACGGGCCGGGTCTCTGCGGTATGGCCGTATAGATAAATTCCCGTTCGCCCTCAATAAATCCGTTTGCGACAGTGAGCCTGACATCTCCATCTGTACCAATTATCGAAAGCCCCTCGACCTTCGCAAACTCGGGCCGCGAGAGCGAAAGAAGATTTCCCCTGCCGGCGACCTTCACCTTCAGGCGAAACTCCTTAAATACGGAAAAGGACCGGTCCGGGAATTCCATCTTCACCGTGAAGGCGCCGACATCACCTCGGAAACCGGCCGGTTTCCCGGCGGCCGGCAAGGGATTCACCATAACCGGTATGGTATCAAAATCGATGCGCCGTGTCGACGGCACCAGAAAGGGAAAAAACGATCCGGAATCGGTCTCTGCAACCGTGACACTGACCGAACCGCCCCCGATGGAAAAGCTTCCGCTCTCCAAAGGCACGGCGGCAAAGGTGGCGATATGCGACTTGATGAATTCGCCCCTCTCGGTGCGCACCCTTCCATCCGGCTGCGTTTCGTCTATCTGCCTAAGGATAAAACCCCGTACGGCGGGCATTTTATCGAAAACCGGGACCCGGGCAAACTCGACTCCCGGGTGTACCAGATAAAAACGCAGCAGTATGGGCTCTCCCGCCACCACGTTCCGTGTCGATGCGCGCACCAGTCCCCCGACCGGGCCCGTGCCGCGCGGGGAGGGCGCGCCTTCCACGTTCGCAAGAAATGTTACGGCATTTGAGCGGATTGTTTCCCCGCCGCGCTTCAGCGTGATGGGCGGAACGGTAAAGCTTCCGCTTCGCTCCGGTACCACGCGGAAAGTAAGCGCCGTTTCCGAGCGGCCCTTTCCGTTAATGAACTGGAAGCTCCGCCGCGTGCCCGTAAACGCGATCGAAAGCCCCTCCACTTCGGGAACTGAAACCGGCTCGGGGGCGTCGGCGCCGTCGATTTTGATCGAAAGCGTCGCCGCCTCCCCCACCCGCACGCGGGCGGGCTCGATGGCCGTCTCGGCAGTCACGCCGAATGCGGCCGGGACCGCGATCAAAAGCGTGATCATCGTCACGACTATCGTTTTCATCACGCCGGTCAGCATTTCCCCGTTACCATTGCTTATCAAGCTCCCGCCTTCCTTCGCTTGCTCCCTTCTCCCTGCGCACCGGCCTGTTCTTCATCGATTCCAGAAGGTTTCGCGCCTGCTCGGCGCTGATCCGGCCGCCGGCCTTTTTCGAGTCGCCGGCATCCCGTTTTTGCGCGCCGCTTCGCCCGTCGCTCCCGCCGCCTTCCCTGTCCTTTCCGATTCCATCACGCCCGTCGCGGTCACCGGGATCGCGCTGCCTGCTCTCTTCCTTTTTATTCATGCGCATCAGATGTTCAAGGTTTTTCTTCGCCGGAAGGTATTCAGGATCTATCTTGAGCGCGTCGATGTACGCTCCCGACGCGGCGCGGTAATCTCCTTTTTTCAAATACGCGTTACCCGCGTTAAAAAGAGCCTTCTTCTGGGTCTCGGGATCGCCCGACCGCAGGGAGCTCCTGAAATGGTCCAGTGCGCCGTCATAGTCCCCCTGCATATAGCGGGCATCTCCATGATTGAAGCGCAGCCTGTCCCTGTCCTTCTCGCGCGGCGCGTACTTCTCGGCCGCGCGGTAGCGCTCACCGGCCCCGTGATAATCCTTTTCACCGAAGAGCTGGTTTCCTTCCCGCACTTCGTCTCGGTACGGATCGATCCATGAGATAAAAAGCAAACATGCCGCAAGCACGATTGCGGGCGCCGCCCGAACGCGTCCATCCCTCGAACGGGCGGAGAGCCCCGATCGTCTGTAACGCGGGACGAGGGATCTTTCAGGAAGCATGAGTTCAAGTGCCAATAGCACTATGAGTGCCAGCACGAAAAGCTGATAACGCTCGACCTTTTCTTTTACAATGCGGCTGCCATGGCTCAGCTTTTCCTGGTCGTTTGCCAGTCGGATGAACCGGTAAACGCCGGAGAGGTCCGCGGTAATATCGAAATGCTCTCCGCCCGTCTCGCGGGCGATCCGCTCGAGCACGTCGGAATTTTTACCGCTCATGACCGTTCCACCGCCCTCGTCGCGCAGGTATTCGTCCGAGCGCTCGTCAAGCGGCACCGCGTCGCCGGTGGCCGTTCCGATACCGACCGTATGCACCGACACGCCGCGTTCCCGCAGGCGACGCGCCGCTTCCGCTGCGCGGCCCTCGTGATCCTCGCCGTCGGTGATAAGAACGAGCATTTTTGAGGTCATGCGCTTCGACGCGAAGACCTTTTCCGCGGCCTCGAGGGCTTTGCCGATATCAGTTCCCTGCCTGCGCACCGAACCGACTCCGGCCGAATCCAGGAACATCATGAAAGCGCCGGCATCCTCCGTGAGCGGGCACTGCAAAAAGGCGTCGCCCGCGAAGAGTATCATTCCCGCCCTTCCGCCTCCCAGCGAATTGGCCATCAGGCGCACGGCGTCTTTTGCGCGCTCAAGCCGCGACGGGGGGACATCTCGCGCAAGCATGCTCCTTGAGACATCGAGCGCGACAAGCAGGTCCACGCCCTCGCTACGGGCCTCGCGCACGGTTTCGCCCCATCGCGGCCTGAGAACGGCCGCGGAGAACAGCACAACGCACAGCACAATCAGCACTGTTTTGAGTGCGCGCACACCCGGCGACGCGACAAGCAATGCCGCCCGCATGTCGGCTCGCGGCACCAGTGAGCTCAGTATCCTTTGTTTCCATGCAAGATAGACCGCATAAAACACGAGAACAATCGCTCCCGCTAGCAGCACGTACACCAGATACCGGTAGTTCGCAAAATCCATCATGGCACCTTCCGGTAAAAAACCGAACGCAGCATTATTTCAAGAAAAAACAACAGCATCGCCGCCGCGAGGAAATACTCGAATCCGTCATGGAATTCCCGGTATACCCTTGTCTCGATATCGCTTTTCTCGAGCCGGTCGATGTCCCGCACGTTCTCCCGGAGGACGCCCCCCGATTCGGCGCGGTAGAACTTCCCGCCGGTGACTTCGGCGACATCGCGTAGGATTTTTTCGTCGAAGTGGTTTACGAGAAACCTCCGGGAACTGAATATCCCGCCGCCGGCGGGATAGGGGACGCGCCCCTCCCTGCCGATCCCAACGGGATACACCTTAATGCCGGCTTCGGCGCACAGCTCGGCCGCCGTTTCGGGATCGATACTCCCGCGGTTGTTCATGCCGTCGGTGAGAAGCAGGATGATCCGGCTCTTCGCGGGGCTGCCGATCATCCGGGACGCCGCAAGTGCGATCGCCTCGCCGATGGCGGTCCCCTCCTCCTCGACCGTGTCGAAATCGAGCTCGTCGATGAGCTCCCCCACCACGGCGTGGTCCACGGTAAGCGGGCAGTGCAGATATGCATCGCCCGAGAATACCACCAGGCCAAGACGGTCGGTCGACCTGCGCGCGATAAAATCCTTCACGACCCGTCTGGCAACCCCCAGACGGTGATCCGGTTCGAAATCTTCGCCCATCATGGAGTCGGAAACATCAAGCGCGATCATGATATCGATGCCGGGGTTTTTGATACTGGTCAGATCGACGCTTTTGCCCGGCCTCGCAAGTGCGACGATGAGCACAAAGATCGAGGCGAAGCGCAGAACGGGAAGGAAGCGGTATGTGGCAACCCGGATCGATCCGCGCAACCCGACGACCATCGAGGAAGAGACGGCAATCGCCGCGCCGCGTTCTCCGATGCGCCGGTATACATACCAGACGACCATCGCCGCAAACGGTATCAACAGCAAAAGATACAAAGGATCTTTGAAGTCAGGACCTGCCACTGCGTTCCTCCCGGGCGATCCTTCTGCCGAGGTCCATCGCCAGTTCCAGGTTGTCCCCGAGCGCCGCGGAAGAGGGCGCGAACTCCGCGAATTTCGCGAGGTCCCAGAGCCCCGTTACGCGCGAGAGGTCGCCGCGCAATCGGGAATAGACGGTCTGACCGAGATACCGCTCCAGGGAGTCGGCAAGTTCAAGACCGGTCATCTCCATGGCATCAATGCCGATGAGGCGGGATAGAAACATTCGAAAAAAACGGGAGGCCTCCACGACATATTCCTCGCGCTTCCCCTCTTCAACCAGTCCCCGCGCGCGAAGGGTCTGCATGCGCGCCAGAAATTCATCGATCGCCGGGATTTCGTAGGGGACGGGAGTATCATTTTCCCGACGACTTTCGTAACGGCGAAGGACCAGGTAAGCGGCAGCCGCGAGGGCTCCCAGGATCGAAACGACTATCAACAGCCTGTAATAATTGCCACCCAGATCGAGCGGCGGCTCTATCTCCTGCAAATCCCCGGATGGATTGCTCGCTTCTATCATCACCTCGGGCACACGGTACCCGATAGCCACGCCGTCCGCGCCGCGCACCTCTACCGTGGGAAGCGGATGCCTTCCGGTGCGGTAATATGCGACGCTCATCACGAGAGAAACCGAGTTTCCCCGACCCGGGCCACTCTCTTTCTTCTCGGCCGAGTGAATTATGTAGAGAGGGAGCACCCCTGCCGCCGGAGAGGGATCTTCCGCCGCGTCGTGCGGCGGCGGAATAAATTCGCGCGTCTCCGGAGGTGAGATCTCTATACCCGCGACATTTCCTTCGCCGACCGTAACGATATATTCCAGCCGGCTGCCTACCGTGGCTTTTTCTGGCCGCACCGCGGCCGTCACGACCGGGTATTCTTCCGTTGCGCGCGCGATACACGCCGACGCGCAGGCCAGCATCAGAACGACCATGCCGGTGGCGATCAGTCCGCGCATGGCGTGATTACCGGGACGCCGCGCGACGGGCGCGGCTTCGTTTTCGTAAAAATTCGAGTACCGGCTTTTCAACCGGCCCGTCGGTGCTCAGGCGGACGGTCTCGAATCCCCGAAAATCCGGAGCGGAAATTCCCGCCGGCACGGTCTCGGTGAGAATGGTTTCCCCCGTTTCGAGATCGACATATTCCGCAAGGCCCAGAAAACCCGCCCCCCGCTCCGCGGGGTCCGAAAGGACGACCGGAATGACGTCGTGCCTCCTGCCGAGAAGGCGAAGTCCCGTAAGATAGTCGCTGTCAAGAAAATCGGAGAGTATGAAAATAACGCTTCTTTTTTTTAACACCTTGCGAAGAAAGTCGACCGCAACGGATATATCGGTCCTCCTGGCTCCGGGCTCGAAGCGGGCGATCTCGTCGTGCAGCGCGTACATGAGGCCCCGCCCCTTTCGCGGGGGGATATATTTCTCGATCCTGTCGGTGAAGATCAGCACCGATATCCGGTCGTTGTTCACGCGCGCGAGATAGAGTAAAAGCGCCGCCGCCTCCAGGAGCAGGCCCCGCTTGCTGCGCGCGGTCCCGTAATCGATCGAGGCCGACATGTCCACGGCCAGCACAATGGAAAGCTCGCGCTCCTCTATGTACTCCTTGACATACAGGTGGTTCGCCCGCGCCGAGACGTTCCAGTCGATATTGCGGACATCGTCTCCGTACAGGTACTCGCGCACTCCATCGAAAAGGAGTCCGTAGCCCCGGAACGCCGAGTGGTATTCCCCGGCGAAGAGGGCGTCCACCCTCCTGCGCACCTTTATGCGGAGCTTTCTGAAAAGCGCCCGTTCGGCAGGCTCCATCTACGGCACCTCCACCGAGTCGAAAACGATCTTCACGATGTCGTCCGCGCTCGTGCGGGCGGCCTCGGCCTCGTAACTGAGCACCACGCGGTGGCGCAGCACATCGGCTCCCACCTCCTTGACATCATCGGGCGTAACATACCCTCGCCCCCGCAGAAACGCCATGCAGCGCGCCGCCTTCATGAGCGCGATAGATGCCCGCGGGCTCGCCCCGAACTCCACAAGCCCCGCCAGCGCGGCGCTCGCGGGGTTCCTGGTCTCGCGTACGATGTTCACGATATAGTCGATGAGCCGCTCGTCGATATAGATGCCGCCGACAAGCGCGACGACTTCCGAAAGCGCGGCGGCGTCGGTCACCACCCCTACCCTTGACAGATCGATATCACCGTAGCGACGCAGCAGCTCCTTCTCTTCGCCGTCAGCGGGATAGCCCACAAGGCATTTCATGAAGAAGCGGTCCACCTGGGCTTCGGGAAGCGGGTAGGTCCCTTCCTGTTCGATTGGATTCTGCGTGGCGAGCACCATGAAGGGCGTGGGAAGGACATGCGTTTCCCCGCCGATGGTTACGGCGCGCTCCTCCATCGCCTGCAGAAGAGCCGACTGGACTTTCGCCGGCGCGCGGTTCACCTCGTCGGCGAGGAGGATGTTGGTAAAGACGGGCCCCTTCCGCGTGAAAAAATCGAGCTCTTTCGGATTGTAAATTCGCGTGCCGATGAGATCGGCCGGGAGCAGGTCCGGTGTAAACTGGATGCGGCTGAATCCGGCGTCGACACTGCGCGCAAAGGCGCGAACGGTAAGCGTTTTCGCGAGGCCCGGCAGTCCCTCGAGCAAAACATGCCCTCCCGAGATAAACGCGATGATGATGCGCTCCACTAGCCGCTCCTGCCCAATGATGATCTTTCCGATCTCTTCCCTGATACGCGCGGCGAAGACACTCGCCTCCTTAACTCGCTCCGAAAGTTTCTCTATTTCCGCATAATCCATCCACCTACCCCTGTACCCTGATAACATTGACGAACAAAACATGAATGCGCGCAAGCGCCTCCGGATACGGAGAAATCACTCCCCCCGAAATCGCACCATATCTGATTAAAAAATACACCTCAAAACGCCCAGTTATTTAGGAAGATAAACCGCCGGGAACTCTGATATCTGGTTTTCCATCGGTCGATTTGTTACAGGTATAAAAATCCCCCGCCATGGCGGGGGATTGCATGCGTACCTGGTGTATCAAACCTACATCTGCTCGTCGAGCGGAACACCTTCACCTGTTTCGTCCGATGGCACTTCTTCTTCCGGCTCATCGTCCGAGGGTGCCTCATCAAGTCCGGGATCCTCTTCGGGAGCCTTCTCATCGGGCGCGGCCTCCATGCGGATCGCGCTCTGCTCGACCACTTTCTCTCCCGACGATTTGGGATTCCCCTTTGCCGGTTTGAGAATCGGAATTCTCAGCGTCTGTCCCGGCTTGATGAAATGGGGGTTCCGTATATTGTCCCGGTTGGCCTCGTAAATGCGGGTCCACAGGCGCGGATTTCCGTAGTATCGCCCGGCTATCCGCCACAGGCAATCGCGGCGGGCCGGGTTGTATTTGACACGGTAGCTCTTATATTCCTTACCATCCTGCTCCAGGTCCCCGGCCACTCCGGCATCCCTGTCTTTCCCACCTGCGAGCGTACCGGCCTTTTTCGCGCCCTCGACCGACGCGGCAAGCCTGGCCGCCTCGGCCGAGAGGACCATCGATTCGCGGTAACGGCCCCCCTCGTGCGCTTCCTTCGCGCGGGCAAGCGATTCCTTCGAGGCCGCAAACTCGTCCCTGGCAAGGCTCGCCCCTTTGGACTTCCCGGCCCGTGCGACGGCGGCCTCCGCAGCGGCGAGGTCATCGGCGGAAGAGCCCTTCAGTGCGTCGAGGTAGGCCTCGTCAGCGCTGGTCTTCGCGATGGCGACGGCCGCGAACCCCTTTTTAAGCTGGAGACCGTCAAGCGACTCCGATGCCGTTTTGTTGCTCTCCTCCGCGGTCTGCAGCTTCTCCGGGGAGTGCTTGCGTGCGTTGTATTTTACGGCCTCGGCTATAACGGAATCGACCTCGGCTATCGCCTCTTTTAATATGGCCCGTTTGCCGAGCGCGGAATTCCGCGCACTCTTCGCCAGCTTGTCGGCTTCGAGGGCCGCCTGGTAGGACTCGTAATATTTCTTGCTTTCGAAGTTTTCACCGGCACTCTTGTACGCGGCCTGCGCGCGATCGAACTCGTCCTTCGCGAGCATGTCGGCGCTGGCCTCGCCGGCTTCGCCCAGACTCTTCTCGGCTATCTCCATTGTGTCCCGGGCGAGGAGCGGCAGCGATTTTTCATACGCCTCGCGCGCCTTTTTGAACGAATCGAGGGCGCCCTGCTTCGTTTTGTCCAACTCGTCATTCTTAATGTATTCGTGCGTTCCCAAAAGGAGTTTCCTGGCCTCCGACATCTCCGCGGGAGCGTACTTGTCGGCCCGGACGGATTCCGCCCTTGTAATCTCCATCCTGGCCAGCGACATCTCGCGGACCGGTATCGGCTCGCCGCAGCCGAGCGCAAGCGCGGCCATTATAATAATGCCGATAACGGCTGCCGTCTTTCGTGGTCTGTTCATTTCCGGTCCCCAATCATTATTATTACCCGATCCGCCCGTGCGGGCGGCGGTCCATGCGGAAGCCCGGCCCGCGGCCGGGTTATGCGAACTACTTATTGAACGAGTCGAGAGCGTCCTCTTCGGAATCGTAAATATCGAAGAAAGAGGTGAGCTTGGTAAGTTCGAACACCTTTCTTACGGAGGCGTAGACGTTGATTATCTTCAATCCGCCCTGGTATTTTTTTAGATTAGACAGGCTCGAAATCAGGGCACCGATACCGGATGAATCGATATAGGAAACCTTCTCCAGGTTGATGATCACGTTATATCTCTGCTCTTCTATGAGCTTGTTTATAATATCTTTTATCTCCGGCGCGTTGTACAGGTCTATTTCGCCCGCGATATCCAGCACGACGACTTCGCCCTTCGTACGCTTGGTTATGTCCATGTGCGCTCTCTCCTTCCTGAGATTACCGTTAATGACGCCGGAACCGGGACAGCCTTAAATACTATTTGCTTTTCATGCGTCTGTCAATAGAAATAATTTTGGTTCAAAACAAATTATTTGTTTAGCTCCGATTAAAGGCGGCCCGCCATTTACGCGCGGTCTCCGGGAATCCCCCGGAGCCGATGGAGGATTGAATTTCATCCATGAAATTTTTCATGAAATACAGGTTGTGATAAGTATTATAGATCAGCGCCGCGATCTCACCCGCGCGGTAGATATGCCTGAGATACGCCCGGCTGAAATTTTTACAGACATAACAGGAGCACAGCGGATCGAGCGGGGCGAAATCATCCTCGTACCGCGCGGCCTTTATGTTGAGTCTGCCCTCCGAGGTGTAGAGCGTTCCGTTTCGCGCGATTCGCGTGGGCATAACGCAGTCGAACATGTCCACGCCGCACTCTATAGCGTCCAGGATCTCAAGGGGGCTGCCCACCCCCATCATGTAACGCGGCTTGTTGTCGGGAAGTCGGGCAAGCGTCACCGCGGTCATCTCCCGGTAGAGCTCTTTCGGCTCGCCGACTGAGAGCCCCCCTACCGCAAAACCCGGGAAGTCCATTTCGCACAGGCGCTCGGCGCACTCTACACGAAGACCTCCGTACACGCTTCCCTGCACAATCGCGAAAAGCGCCTGCTTTTCCGTGTCGAAGCCGGCGCGCCAGTAGTCATAGGATTCCCCGGCCCAGTCGACAGTGCGCTCCACCGCCGAGCGCGCCTCCGCTTCCGGGACGGGATATTCGGCGCAGTGGTCGAGCACCATCATGATATCGGAACCTATGACGCGCTGGATGTCCAGCACCGTCCGCGGCGTAAACAAATGGCGCGATCCGTCGATGTGCGACCTGAACTCTACACCGTGGTCATGGAGTTTTCTGAGTGATGAAAGGGAAAAGACCTGGTAACCGCCCGAATCGGTCAAAATGGGGCGGTCGTAGCTCATAAACCTGTGGAGGCCGCCCGCCTTTTCCAGAACACCGACCCCCGGACGCATGTAAAGGTGATAGGTATTCGAAAGGATGATGTCGAAACCGATCTCCCTGATGTCCCGAATTCCAAGCGCCCGAACGGCGGCCCGCGTCGCCACCGGCATGAACACCGGCGTGAGCACGGCGCCGCGCGAGGTGATGAGTTCGCCCCTGCGCGCGTTCGTGAGCGCATCGCGCCCGAGTACCCTGAACTCCATACCATGCTTTCTCCACGCCGGGTACCCTTTGTCAATAAGTTTACACGGGCGGAATCGTTTGACCACCCGGTGTTGTTTATTACCTTCAGGCATTCTTCCGGGCATAACGGACGGCAAACCTTACTCATCGCGCCGGACGGGGGATTTCAGATTTTTCAAAAAATTGCAAGAAAAGGTTGACACAATTCATTTTTTGTTGGTGTACTAATAATAACTTATGTTAACAATGTTAAATTATGATAACGGCATTAATTTTCTTCCCCTCTGAATTATACGGGTGTATGCTCGAAACGAGCGGCGCCCCCTTGCCCGGGGGGCGATGCACTGATTTTAAGACGATCCCGATTGGGGTATGCATGTTTCGCGCTCCAGCCTGACAGCGGTACAAAAAAAGGGATGACGGGTCGAGGCGGGCCGCTCCTGAAAAGGGGCGAAACATCATCGATCTTCATCATAGAAACAAAATTATAAAAAATGGAGGTTGGCTATGAAGAGGTCTCTACTGGCGTTTCTTTTAGGCTGCGTAATGCTTATGCCGTATACAACTGAATCCGTGGCAGCGGAAAAGGGGGTAACGGATACCGAGGTAACAATCGGGATGACCTGTCCGATGTCAGGACCGGCCGCGCTGTGGAGCGCCATGGCGCTCGGCAATTCGGCATGGGCCAAGTATATCAACGATAAGGGCGGCATCCACGGTCGCAAGATCAATTTCGTCGTAAAGGACGACGGCTACAATCCAAGCCGGGCCCTGGCAAACCTGACCGAGATGAAAAACGATGTCTTTGCCTTCGGGTGCGTTATCGGCTCGGCCACGGCAAATGCCAGCAAGGATTTCCTGCTTAAGAGCAAGATCCCCGTGGTGCACATCCATGCCAACCCGCGCATATGGGAGAAGGTTCCCAAAAACCAGCTGCGCTACCTGTTCATCGCCTATCCGGACTACATTGACGAGGCCGACGCCATCGTCACCTACGCGGTCAACAAGCTGGGAGTGAAGAACGTCGCGCTGTTCGGCCAGAACGACGACTGGGGCAAATCCGCCCAGGTCGGCATCAAGCGCGGGTTTCAGAAGCTCGGCGGCAAGGCCAAATACGCGGGCATGGTTTCGTTCGAGCTTACAGATCGCGCTCTGGGCGGACACGCCGTCAAGCTCAAAGAGACCGGCGCCGACGCAGTGGTGATCTATGGTTCCCCGACCCACGCCTCCCTCATCATCAAGGAGATGGCCAAGATCGGTTACCAGCCCAAGATCTTCACCGCCAATCCGCTCGGCGATCCGCTGATGTACAAGATCACCGGCGAGTTGTGGGAAGGGGCCTACCCCGCGGTATCGGGTAACGTTTCGATGCCGTATGTCGAGGCCGAGGCGAACAAGGTCGTCGACATTCTCCTCAAGTACGAGCCGGCGCTCAAGGGCCGCGAATTCCTCGGAATCACCGGCGCCACGACCATGATGCTGTTTGCGGAGGGCCTGCAGAAGGCCGGCAAGAACTTGACCCGTGAGAGCTTCATCACCGGCATGGAAAGCATCAACGGCTTCAAATCGGCCGGAATGGGCGCTCCGATCACCTTCTCCGCCAAGCAGCACTACGGCCTGAACGCGATCCGCATCTGTGAGGCGAATAAGGGCAAGCACATACCGATTTCAGACTACATTATCTTCGAGCCTCTGTACTAAAGCGCCATGCAGTTACTCAAGGTTGA
>JBFZEY010000310.1:0-4540 GCA_041306625.1 Spirochaetota bacterium
CTCGTTCCGCCTGGTGGTGGACATGGCGCGGCCGGACATGGTGCACTTTGTCCAGCAGAACGGGCAGGCCGAACACCTGTGGAGCCCGTACCGCACCGTGGACCTGGAGACCATGCTCTCCGGGCGACTGAACGAGGTATGCCTGGACATGGCAAAGGCCCGGGAGGAAGCCGACGGCGTTATGGTGCTCGCGCCGCGGCAAAGCGCGGAGGGGAAGGAATAACGCGGAAGCGCCGCCGCCCGCCGGGGGACCGCCGGCGGGCGGTGGCAACGCGCCCATGAATTCAAGGGCGATAAACCCCCTATTGACGTGACAATTATACATTCGTGTACGATGCTACAGGCGATCCGGCATGACCACAATGATGAAGGCATACTTCAGTTGATATTTCCATGAACGAGACCATGATTACGCTGGATATTCCCCCCGTCGGCGTTAAGATCATCCGGGAGGGTGACGCCGCGTACGACCGCATCGAGCGCTTCAAGGGTGTATCGTACTGCCAGGCCGTTTTAAAAGCCACCTTCGGCAAGGAGGTGCTGGTTCCACCCGGCTCGATACAGGTCTGCCAGTGGGCCCCCGTGGTGCTGGGCCACAAGGAAGCGGAGAATGAGTTCGAGAAGACGATAAACAAACGCTTCCCCTTCGGGACCGGCTCGTTTTACCTGGCCCCGATCACGCAGTTTAAAGGCAGGCGAGTCCCCGATGTCGTCGTGATCCGCGCCAGGCCCGGAGAACTGCGGGCGATCGCGGACCTGCTGGGATATGATTCCTTCATCCCGTACAAGAACTACCACCGTGACGAAACCGCCCTCGCCGTGCTTGCCGAAGGCCCCCGGAAAGGGTTTTCCCAGTGGGCCATTAACAACGTCAACCGGTGGCTTGGCTGGATGAACGGCTTCGCCCTGTGGCAGAAAACGACCACCCTTCTCTTCCGCAGCACGATCGTCACCAGGCTGTTCGACCGTTTCATAACGAAATATATGGCCAACATGTCGGTATGCCGAAACAGCACCCTGATCCCCTTTCAGACCGGCAAAGCCAACATCAGCTTCTTCTGCACCGGCGGGATCGCGTGGGGTAAGAATTTCCCCGATTTTTTAACATCCGGCTTTCCCTATGAACTCTATAAACGGATAGCGCACCGCCTCTCGTTCCCCGGCAGCCCCGCGGCGGACAACACCTCAGAGGCTTCGAAGAGACTCTTGGAAAAGATGCTGAGCAACGCATCCAGGATAAAGGGCTGCGTATCATGACGGTCGCATCGAGCGCGTTCCCCTGGGCCCTCGCCCTCTCCTTCCCGCTGTGGCCGCTCTTTGCGGCGCACGTGCTCATTTCCGAGCAAAGCCGCCTCAGGAGGCTCCTTCTCTTCATATTCGCGCGCTATCTCGAGGTGCCGCTCTTAAAGGCCTCCTATTTCCTTCTGCGGGGCAAATGGAAACGGCTGGGCTCGGTCAGGCCGTTTCGTTCCTTCCTTTCCTTCTGCCTGGTGCGCCCGTTCGGGTACCTCGGCGACACGGCCAAACCCGTGCCCTACGCTGAGATCCTGGACTATATCGACGCCACCGAGGGGCCGATCGCCGTCGGGCCGTGCAGGTGCAGGATCGGGCACGGCGCGTGCGAGCATCCGCTCGAGACGGACATCGTCATTAGAACGGGGTACAACGCGTGGACGAAGGCCTTCCCGCGCGACTACCGGACCATTAGCAGGGACGAGGCGAAGCGGATCGTGACGATGTGCCACGGGCTCGGCATGATGCACATGATTTTCATCCACTGCCCGGTCAATCTCTACAACGAGTACGTTATATGTAACTGCTGTACGTGCGGATGCGTGCCCTATATCATCAACAGGGACCTCGGCCAGCGCAATTACCCGCTCATCGACGGGTACTATATGGCCGTAACCGACGCGCGAAAATGCACGGGATGCCGGAAATGCGTCGAGGTCTGCCCGTTCGACGCCCGGGTCTACGACGGGAAGGCGAGCATGACCGGCAGGAACTGCTACGGGTGCGGGCTGTGTTCGTACGCGTGCCCGGAAGGCGCCATCACCATGAAAAAAATACGCGAGCCCCTTCCCCCGAGAGGGGATGACGGCGACTGGCCCCACGGCCACAGGCCCGGACTCTACAAACGGCACAAACCGTATATCGAATAACGGCGCAAAGGGTGATGCCATGAACTTCTCCGATGAATTCTCAAGGGAAAAATGCACGCAATGCGGCCGGTGCTTCGAGGAATGCCCGGTCATGCGCCTTCCCGCCGAAAAGGCGAAACTGGAGATCGCGCGGCTCTTGAACGGCGAGATGACCACGGACGTGCTCCAGCGGTGCACCAGCTGTCACAGCTGCAACATCATCTGCCCGGAAGCGGCAAACCCGATGCGCCTGATCCTGGACACATGGCACGAGCAGTACGTAAAGGAAGGAATGCCCTCCCGGGCACTGTATTTCACCCCGCATAACCGGCCCAATTTCAGAACGTACGCGCTCGACCGGCTTCCGGATGACGAAAAGGCGCTTCTGGAAAAATGGGACGACGATTCCCCGTGCCGGGAGATACTGTACCCGGGATGCAATGTCATCACGGCTCCCTACCTCACGATGTCGAAAATATTCGACGGCCTCCAGATACGCGGGTCGCTCGACCTGTGCTGCGGCGAGATGTACTATCGCACGGGCCATTTCGACGAACTCCGCATGGTCGCAAAAAAGCTCACCGCTCACTTTAAAAAAATGGGCGTAAAAAAGATGCTGATTCCCTGCACGGCGGGGCGTAACCTGTTTACGAACATTCTTCCCCGCTTCGGCGCGAAGTTCGATTTCGAGGTGGTCCATCTGCTGCCATGGCTGTACGCCAGGATCAAAAGCGGCGAGTTGAAGGTGACCAGGCCCCTCGGCATGACGGTCACCATTCACGACTCCTGCCACGCGAAGGCCTTCGGCGACGAGTTCATGGACCTGCCGAGAAAGCTGCTGGAGGCCCTGGGGGCCACGGTCCGGGAACAGGAATATATACGCAACACCAAGCTCTGCTGCGGCATCGGCGGCGGTTTCAGCCACGGCTCTTCGTACAATCCGCTGCGAATAATCCTCTCCACCAATAAATCGCTCAGGTCGTCGCATAAGCCCGGGGCCGACGCCATCGCGGTGTACTGCGCGGGCTGCCTCCAGCAGATGACGGGAGGGCAGCTGCTCAACCCGCTGCGGAATATCCCGATCTACCACATCATCGAACTGGTGCAGCTTGCCATCGGCGAGGCACCGAAGCGCCGCGTCCGGAGCCGCGCGATGACGCTCCTTGCGGGAATAATTTTGAAGCAATCACCGAAGCTCCTTTCACCGCGCCGATACCGGGCGGCCGAACTGGAGCGGATCGAACCGCTTGAATGATCGAATAAAACGGGCGGCCTTTCGGGCCGCCCGCGGTTTTTCCGGCGTAATTCAGGCTTACTTCCCGGTGAACTTCGGTTTGCGCTTCTCGGCGAAGGCGGTGAACGCCTCGAGCAGGTCGTCGGAGGGCACGATGTTCGCGCTGATGGCGGCCACGTACTTCAGCGCGTCGTCCACGGTCTTGCCGATACCGTAGTTCAGCACCATCTTCGACGCCTGCACCGCCAGCGGTGAATTGCCGGCGATCTCGAGCGCCATCGCCTCGGCCTCCTTCATAAGGGTCGCCTGGTCTTTGTACACCTCGTTTACCAGCGATATTTCCTTTGCGCGTTTCGCCGTGATGTTGTTCGCGCGGTACGCGAGCTCGCGGGCGTGTCCCTGGCCCACGATATGCGGGATGCGCTGGAGCACGCCCACGTCGGCCACGAAGCCGACCGCCGCCTCGCGCAGCGAAAACACCGCGTCCTCGGAGCAGAGCCTGATGTCGCAGGCCGTGATCATGTCGAGCCCGGCGCCGATGCAGACGCCGTGCACCGCGGCGATGACGGGCTTGCGGCAGCGCTCGATGCAGGTCATCGTCTCCTGAAGCTCGTATATTTTGGGCAGGAATTTCCACTTGGTGCCGCCCTTCTGGTTCACATCGGCGATTTCGGTGATGTACGAGCCCATCTCGATAAGGTCGATTCCGGCCGAAAAACCGGGCCCCCTGGCGGCGAGCACGATGACGCGGATCTCGGGGTCGTTGTCGAGATCGGCGAACACGGCCGGACTCTCAAGCCACGCCGGCGGGTTCATCGCGTTTTTCTTTTCGGGCCTGTTCAGATACACCCAGGCAAGCGGCGGTTTCTTTTCGACAAGGTAGAACTTGTATTCGCTCATGGCGTGCTCCTGCGGATAGTATTGGACCTGTTGCGAAACTTTTAAAATGTCATCGCGAGGAGGCCGCGGGCCGACGTGGCGATCTCAAAAGGCAACACGTATACCTGTACAACAAAATACCATTTGAGATTGCCACGCCCCGATACGGCCGGGGCTCGCAATGACACCCGGTAAAGCAACAACCCCATCAATAACCGGTAAAGCCTACAAACACGCCGGCGGAAGTCAAGGGATAATCGATGGAGCGGGGCGTCAGGTTGACCAT
>JBFZEY010000311.1:0-4775 GCA_041306625.1 Spirochaetota bacterium
ACAACAGCAACGTGAGGGTAAAGGGACGCGGCGGCCACTGCTCGGGCACCAACTGGTTCGCTAACTATTTCACCGGCAAACAGATGAACCTGCCGTTCCACAACTCCCAGACGATCTACGATGCCTCGCTGCAGCTGTATAGCGGCGTTTACGCGGCGGTGCTCGAGGAGCTGGGATGGTGCGGCAAGCTCTTCTGCGGAACGGGATGCGCGGACAAGATGGCCAACCAGGTCTGCAACACCTTCGGATTCGACAGGGCTACAGACACCACCAATTACTGGCGCACCAGGCTTAACGGACCGACAGGCTATGTTACCTCTGTCGCCCCGGCGCCGGACAACCTGCTGCTGGCCAATTACACGAATCCTCTCGGCTACAACGTTGGAGTTAATACCGCTGATACTTCGTACTACGGCGCGGTTGAGACGCTGCAGTTCATTGATGGTTACTACAGGTGACCTGATTTTCTCCCGTATACCGTAACAGCCGTATACTTCTAACGATTAGCGGCCTTCCATTCAGCTGGAGGGCCGTTTTTTATTCATGTATCCGAATTGTCTTTGGCACTATGTTTGAGCTGCTGCATGTCCGTTGGAAAATACCGGTGCGCCTGAAATTTTCGAAAAGACTGTAATTATAAATCGGCATACGGAACCGTATTTTATTTCCCAATACTATACAAGTCCATCGCACACGTTAAAATTTTATTTTCATACTTGAACTCTTTGCACAGGTGCAGCAAGGACCGGCGAAGTAGAAGTCGCCTTGAAAATTCCGACGATTTTTTAGTTTTTTCGCGACATAAAACCATAAGTATCTTGACTTCATTCGAATATGTGTTCACATACAAGGGATTAATCGCCTGTCGCGGCTCCTCCGAACGGACGCGGCGGCAACGGGATATCCAATAACAATTAAGGAGGAGGTATGAGGAAGTTCTACAAACTGCTCGCGATTTGCGTTATCCTCGTGTTCGCGAGCACGGTATACGGCGCCGTGTATGTGCCAACGAGGATCAACGGTTCGAAGGGCGACGTGGTGCTCTCACCGAATGGATCGGGCCCGCTGAGCGGTCTCTTCATAGTTCTCCATTCATACTGGAGTCATTCGGGTATGCTGGTGAACAACGGTTACAATATCCGTCATAACACCATGGATTTCCCGGCATACAACAAGACCTGGATAGGCTGCCCGACCTCGCTGAAATCGGACCCGCTGAGCAATGGCGTGCCCGGGATGCTCACCGAGGACATCAACAGGACCTATAACGTCACCCAATACTTCACCGCTGGAGGCGGGGTTGTGTTAAAACCCACCGCCGCCCTGGAAAGCTCGTACAGGCCCCTGCTCAACACGGTCGCTGACAAGATGGCGTACATGGACGCGTACTATCGGCCCTACGGCTATGCCAACTTTTTCCAGATGGACAACAGCAACGTGAGGGTAAAGGGACGCGGCGGCCACTGCTCGGGCACCAACTGGTTCGCCAACTACTTTGCCGGAAAACAGATGAACCTTCCGTTCCACAGCTCGCAGACCGTATACGACGCCGCTGTTCAGCTGTATAACGGCGTTCGGGCGGCGGCGCTTGAAGAGCTCGGGTGGTGCGGAAAGCTTTTCTGCGGCTCCGGGTGCGCGGACAAGATGGCCAACCAGGTCGTCAACACCTTCGGGTTCGACAGGGCCACTGACACCTCGAGCTACTGGCGCACCAGGCTCAATGGACCGACCGCTTATCTTACATCGGTCGCCCCCGCTCCGGACAATCTGCTGCTGGCCAATTACCGAAACCCGGCCGGTTACTATCCCGGAGCCCAGACCGCCGACTCGTCATATTATGGCGCCGTCGAGGGTCTGATGTTCATTGACGGATATTACAAGTAATACGCTTGCGTCGCGTTCGGTGAAACGAAGGCACGCTTCGTGACAGATTGGCGGCCTTCCATTAGGTAATGGGAGGTCGCTTTTACTTTTCCCGGGGGCCATCATTCCCGGCTCTGCGGGAAATTTCCTCGCATGGAGAGTTCGGCATGGATTTCATCAAAAAACACAAATGGACATTACTCGTGGTCGGTTCTATTGCACTGATCGGTCTGATAATTTTACTGCGCGGCGGCGGACAAAAAGAAAGCGCGCTCGCCGAAAAGGACCCGGCCTCTGCGATGAATTTCTATATGAATCTTTTCTCATCATCACCAGGCGAATCCGAGATCGATCCCTCGAAAGTCGGCACTTTCGAGGTCGAGCGAAAGGATTTCATTAAAAAGATCCATCTCGAAAAAGAGACCGTATGCTCCGGCGACGATTTCGAGGTAAGGGTCGATGCGCGCGACCCCGATGGACACGACAAAGACCTCATCTTCAAGGTTGCCGAGAAGGTGGGCAATCCGGTTATATTGAAATATTACGGCGAAGGGACGCAGGATATCGTGGTAACGGTGCGCGACTACAAGCGCATCGACACCAAAACGGTCACGGTAAACGTGGTCAAATGTCCCGACAGACCGCTCGTTTACCTCAAGGCGAGCCCGCATCCGATGCGCCCCGAGGAAGGAGAGTTCGAGGTGATCAAACTGGAAGGTTTCAGCGGCAGGACCCGTTACGCATGGGATTTCGGGGACGGATCCACCAAAAAAACCGAAACGGGCTACGCGACTCACAACTATTTCGCTCGTGACCAGAAACGTTTTCATTCGACATTCACGGTCAAGGTTACCGTCACCGACGAGAAAAACACGAGCGCAACGGCGCGCACGACGATAGATTTTCCGAACATCCAGTGGATTTCCTCGCAGATGGGCGCCTCCAGCATTCCGATAGCGTATAACAGATTTCCCATAGTGAAAGACGGGTCCTACACGGTCGACCTTAACATGAAAAACATTTACAATGAATCGCTCTCTTTCGGCGACGCCGATGTTGAGTACGTTTCGTGCGATGGAGGCCGGCCCGCCGAAACCCGGGCCTACGGCGCCGGGGCGCTTCTTTCGCAGACAACTATTGCGAGGAATGCCGTGGCAAACGCCACTCTGACGCTCACCGGCGGGATGATGCCGAAATCTACCTGTAACGTAACCATTAAACTGAAAGGGAGCACCCAGAGCGGCACATCGGTAAACGCGACCATATACCTTACGATTCCAGTCAGCGACGCGGATTTGAAATATAAAAAGCATCAGGTGGTAGACGATCCCGAGCTCGATCGCAAGGTACAAAAGGCGAAGCAGCTGCTCGGCAAGGACTTTGTAACAGTCGATGAGCTTCGCACGCTTGAAAAAGAAGGGAAGCTGTAGCGGTGTCTCGAAAAACCTCCGGGGATAGAGGGCTTTGGGCGACTGACGCCATTGCCCTCCCTCTGTTCACACTGTTTTTTCTTTCAGGTTTCACCGGCCTTGTTTACGAGGTCGCGTGGGTACGGCTGTTTACCGGCGTATTCGGCAATACCACCTATTCGGTAACTGCGGTGCTTTCGGCGTTCATGGCGGGACTTGCACTGGGAAGCCGTCTTTTTGGCAGGCTGATCGATACGCAAAGGCGGCAACTGCTCGTCTATGCACTGCTTGAGGCCGGTATCGCGGTGTCCGCGGTGCTTATTACGCTCACCGTACCCCTGCTCGATCCCATATATGGTTTCTTCTATAGAAGTCTCAATTTCTCCACCACGCTCCTCACGGCGTTACGGTTTGCCCTGTCATTTGCGCTGGTTATCATCCCCACGATTCTGATGGGAGGCACGCTTCCGGTTATAGCACGCTTCTTTATCCGGAATATAGGACAGGTCGGTGCGAGAACGGGTATCCTTTACGGCCTCAATACCCTGGGCGCGGCTGCGGGATGTCTTTTAACAGGGTTCTATCTTATCAAGGCGTTTGGAGTAAGGGAATCGGTTTTCATCGCCGCCCTGGTTAATATCATCATCGCAGCCTGCGTTGCCCTCGCCGCCCGATTCGTGCCGGCTGATGAACGGGAAGATGCCGTTGATGTCATTTCGAGACACATCGATACCGCCACATTGTCGACCGCCCGTATGCGCGTATTCCTGGCCCTTGCGGCGGGGGCCGGCTTCGTATCACTTTCATGCGAGGTTCTCTGGACTCGGTTACTCGTATTCATGCTGAAGACGACCGTGTACGCCTTCTCGATCATGTTGACGACCTTCCTCGTCGGAATCGGGCTGGGCAGTCTCATTTTCGCGCTCGTTGAACGCCGTTTCGGCATCAGGAACTATCTCAAACTCTGGGGGTTGTTACAGTGGGGAGTCGCCGTTTCCGTATTCCTCTCGCTCCTGGCTTTCGGCGCTTTCGCCCGGACACCGATAGAACCCTATACCACGGGGGGCACCTGGGCGGGGAACATACTGCAGGCTAACCTCCTGCCTTCGATAATCGTAATGGCCCTCCCCACCCTCCTGATCGGGACCGCGTTCCCGGCGGCCGTTGCGGTACTCACCAGGCACATCTCGCATGTCGGGGAGTCCCTGGGTACGCTCTATGCCGCAAGCACGGCCGGGTCTATTATGGGCTGCGTCCTTACCGGTTTTTTCCTGGTCTCCCTGGCGGGTACCCAGGTCTCCATGCTGATCATGGTGTTTATCAGCTGCGGGATCGCGACGATTGCCCTGCTTCTTCCCGCCGGAGACGGTATCAAGCGCAAAAAGCCCGCCGATTCGACAGGACCGGCGCGTATCTCCGCATGGAGAGCGTTCGCGCCATGGCCCGCGGTTATCGCCGCGTTTCTTATCCTGCCGGGCGATTACCTGTTCCGCTATTATAATC
>JBFZEY010000312.1:0-8533 GCA_041306625.1 Spirochaetota bacterium
CGAAGGCACCACTCACGTCAAAAGCGCGCTGGTATCGAAGTTAATGATGAATTTTCTCTTCGCGCCGGCCGATTACCCCGCGGTGGCGAAAAGACACGACCAGACCAATGACGCCTATCTCTTCAACCAGGGGGCGACAGCGGGCCTTTCAAAAATTACCTTCCACGACTACCAGGCGTCCTTCGGCGGCATTAAGAGCGCAAACCTCGGCATCTTCAGGGAGCAGATCGACGCTTTTAAAGGCTTTCTGGCGAAAGGAACTCCCGACGAAAAGCAGAGTAAAAACATGGATTATATGCTTCAGGTCGGCGAGCTCTTTACGCTGATTCCCTATGCTCAGCTGATATGCGAGAACAAGAAGATCTACGGGGTGGATGATGTTATCATCGACGAGATTTTCAATTTTATCGTTCGCGACTTCTCGGCCTATGCGCTCAGGCTGTATACGGGCCAGGATAACAGCGATATCCAGAGTGAGCTGATTCTCAAGATGCTCCGTAAGCCCTCACAGGACCAGACAAGCTTCAATGCCGTCTGGGAGAAATACGTCTACGCCGTAAAGGGGCAGTACCAGATGAACCAGTAACGCAAAACCGGGGTATCGCGGCGGTTACGTGACATAAGTCGCTCCGGCGCGGCCCCCGTTCTCCTCTTCTCCGCGCCGTGGCGCGAATCGGAGGGGTGCTATTCCTCCCGATTGTCAATCCAGCCGGAATATGGCCGTCCGCGGGGGGAGAAATCCGGGTTGGCCCCCGCCGGTGTAGTTTCATTAATCTCTTGACAAGGCGGCATAGTTTCACACATTAATTTCCCCGTGACGGGCTTTGAATTGTTTTTAATTAAATTTCTTTACTTTTTTTTCCGATTATAGTAAAAGTACTACGTATAAGGTGCCTCTCAGCAAGAAAATGAATTGATGTTACGCAGCGAAGCCTCCGTCGGAGGGGGTGGACTCGTTTTCTGGCGGACAGCGGGCCTTGCTCGAAGACATTATTGTAGTGTAAAAATCATTTTTAAAAGGAGTTAAAAATGAAAAGGGAGGTCAAGTCGATTATATTGGCATTTCTGATGGGGTGTTTAATTCTCCTTGTCGGAAGCGGCAATATAACCCTCCAGGCGCAGGAGGCGGCCAAGAGCACGGCGCCGGAGAAAAAACAGCAGACCGGCCTTATCGAGGACTGGCTTAACGATTTCGAGGCGGCGGAAGACTGGAGGGCAACGTCCACCTGCCCGCTGGGTGATACGAAGATACGCAAAATACCGGGCAAGCCTCGTCCGGTAGACGATAATGGCAATCCTGTTGAGTTCCCCAACGAGGTCACCGACGATAATGGAATCGCCCATAAAAACGAATTCGTACTGGGCGTAAAAACCTATTTTATGGACCGGGGTTTCGACCGCGTCGAGGCGCTTCCCCCCAATGAATACATAATCCGCGGCAAGGCCAAGGAGATCAAGGTATGGGTGCTGGGACGAAAGTTCCGCCATACATTGTATGTGAAGCTTCGCGACTTCAGGGGAAGGTTGTACAAGATCAAGATCGGCAGGCTGGATTTCTGGGGATGGAAAGAGCTTTCAGTCGTCATTCCGGGCTGGTTGCCGCAGTCTGCAAGCTATGCCATGCTTGATAAAAACCTGCACTTCGTTTCGTTCTTCGTAGAGAGCGATAATTTCGAGGTTCCGGGTACGTTTTATTTCTACCTGGACAACTTCAGGGTGATTACCGACCTCTCCGAGTTTACCGGCGATACCTTTATCAGGGATACGTGGTAAGAGAGCAGGGTATACTATCAACGGAGGCATGCAATGAAGATTGAATATAATAAACTGATTCCGGCACTGGTGTGCAGCATCGCGGTCGTGGCCGCCGGGGTCCTCGCTCCCGACCGGGCCAGTTCCAGGCTGAACACCAACGTCCCCGCAGACCTGAGCGAGAAGGAGCTTCGGGCTCTCGTAGTGGAGGATTTTGAGCAGCAGTCTGACTGGATCATTGATTCGGTGCCGAAAAAGAACGCCGATGAGAAAAAGAACCCGGTGCCGATCCTCGAAGTCAAATATGTCGAAGGCGGCCCATCCGATCTTATCGAAGAGAAATGGTCGTCTGATAAAAAGGGAATGGAGAAGAAACGGGCCCTGGGTGTTCATTTCAGGTTTAAGTATCCCGGTTATAACTCGGTGCACCTGCTGCCTCCGCCCGAGGTCCAGTGGGACGAGCCCACAAAAAAGGTGGTTACCTATGATCCTCGCACGGGGACCGAAGTCCAGGAACGGGCGGTTCAGCTTCCCGGCAGAACAAAGGGCGTTTCGGTGTGGTTTCACGGACGCGGCAACGATTATAACCTCGAAGCGTGGGTAAAGGATTACAGGGGAGATGTCCATATTTTAAAGATGGGCTCGCTCAATTTCGTGGGCTGGAGGCCGCTTACGGCTTTTATACCCGAAAATATTCCGCAGGAGACCCAGTCCTATCCGCAGACCAGGGTAACAAAACTCGTGCGCCTTGTCATCCGTGCGACCCCCTATGCGGGGACGGAAGATGTGTACATGTTTTTTGACCAGCTTAAGGTTCTCACCGATGTATTCGAAGTGAACTTTGACGGTCAGAACCTTCACAAGGCTTTCCAGGGCGGGTCCAAGGGGAGCGCCGATACGACAAAAAAGTAACGAATCACCGGCTTATACACAGCCAGTTGTGAGCAAAGAGGATGCCGATCCGGAAAGGAGGCATCCTCTTTGCTCAATAAAGTACTTGCCAAAATAGTCGCCGGGATGCATGATGTGACCGAGTTTTCAGGGTAAGCCGGGCCGAGGCAGTCTCCCTCCCTAAATTAAACAGGTGTAGAGGGAGAGGTTATCTGCCGGATTCAGATCAATCCCTCCCTATAATTCAGTAGCTCGAAACATGGAATTACCTGGGTTGTGTGAACTAAGTCAGGGGGATTTGCTGTTCGCAGGCTTAAAAAAAGCGCCGTAATTCGGGAGTTATCGTATAACCTGAAAATACGACGGCTTCCACCGGTTCGCGGCGGAGGCCGGCGAACCGTCCCCGGGTGACACGGCGACTTTATTACATCATGGCAGAGGGTAAGGCTATGGAAAAAGAAAGACTTCTGGATAAGGTGAATTCCCTTTTCAAGGAAGAGTTGTGGGGCCGTATCGAACCCAAGGATATAGGAATATCAAAGTTCAAGATTCTCGATGACCTGTTCAACAGCCTGGTGGGGGACAATCTTTTCCAGGAAATACTCGACCTTTGTAAAAGCCACCTCGTTGAGCACCCGGATTCCATTACCGCGTCGTATCTTGTGGGCCTTATAGGCTACCACCTGGACCGGATGGATGACAAGTTCCAGCTTCGCAAGCTCATCGATCTCTTTCTGGACCACCACAAATGGGCGGTTGTTGAGCGAATTTCAGAGAAAATTCTGGAATATGGAGAAAACAGGGTGGCGCTCAAGGCGCTTGCGACGGCACTCGAACGCCTGGGTCGCAATCGGGAGGCCATCCCCGTATGGGAGAACCTGCTCAAAATCGACCGGTTCGACGCGGATGTCGCCAAGAAGATAGCGTTTGCGATCATCGAGGACGACCCGGCGAAAAGCATTCAATATATGAAGCTCTCGATCGAGGGCTACATTAAGAACGGTGAATACGATAATATCGTGGACCTCTGGAACAAGCTGGTTTCGGTTTCCTGGGAGGATATACAGTTCTTTGAAAGGATTGAGCGGATGCTTGTCGAGGCCAAGCAGCGCGAGCTTGCCGCGAGCCTTTTGAAAACGCTTCTGCACAAATATCGCGACGAGGAGAATCCTGACCAGTCCATCGAACTTTTAAAAAAGATACTTGAATACACTCCCGAGGACAACGCGGCGCGACGCGACATCGTAAAATTCTACGAGAAGAAGTACGGCAACCATTCACAGTACCAGCAGTTCCTCAAGCTTTCGAAGTTCAATAACTTCAAGCATCCCGTACGGCATGCCATCGAGGACTTCGAAAAAAACATCGTTTTCGACAAGGGGAACTACGCCTTCCATCGCTCGTGGGGCGTCGGCAAGATCGTCGACATCAACAGCGAGTATCTGGTAATCGATTTCAGGGGGAAGAACGAGCATCGGATGTCAATCCAGATGGCGCTGCAGTCCATGAAACCCCTGAAGCACGACCATATTTATGTGATGGATTATGAAGATCCCGATGTGCTTCCAGCCCTTTTCAAGGCGGACTTCATACAGTTTTTCGAGGCCCTCATCAAGTCGTATGATGGAGAGATGACGGTGGCCGACATCAAGAAGGAGATGTGCCCGCTGTTTATCGACCCGAAGAACTGGTCGAAGTGGTGGAGCCGCACCCGCACGGAGATACGCAAGGATCCGCGCTTCGGTGTTTCCGAGAAGAAGAAGGACATCATCTTTATGCGCGACAAGCCGGTTACCTTCGCCGAGGAGCTGCTCGACGCGTTCATCAACGGGCCATCGTTCAGCGAGAAGATGGATGTCGCCGTAGAGTTCGTCAACAACGTCGAGCCCGACGAGGGCGCGGCGGTGGCGCCGTTTTTTGTGGACTATTACACCAAGGAGGCCAGGGAATCGACGCCGACCAAGCAGATCCTTTCATACTTCACGCTGAGGGGGCTTTCAAAATTTGTCGATGCCAAGAAGCTGAAGCTCGACCCGGTCAGGAGCAAGATCATTGACTTCCTGCGTGAGAGCGGCGAGCTCCCCTTCATCTCAATGAAGATCAGCTCCTATGACAACAAAAAGGACCTGGTTAACCTGATCGAAGAGGCCCGCGAGGACTGGCCGGGCGTCGTCGCCGAAATATTATTCGAGACTCCCGTGCGCATACACCGCTACATATTCAACAACCTGATCCGTGCGCACGCATACAATACCATCAACGGATTTATCGATCGTGTGATCACCGGGGCCAAACAGTATCCCGAAATCTTCCTGTGGGTGGCCCGCAACCTGGCCACGCGCGCCTGGGACTACGAGTGGCTTGACTACTCGCGCGAGAGTCTGCTGCTTACCTTTTTTCGATTGATGAAGGAGCTCAAGCGCATCGAGACGAAGGGCAACCGGCTGAAAAATATGGCGCTCGACATACTGTTCGACAACGAGGGAGCCGTGCTCAAAGACGTCGTCGGCCAGAGCAGGGAGCCTTTCCTCGGGAAGGTCTATGATATGCTGGCGGGGGTTCCCTATGTGGAGGACTCGCATACGAACAGATTTCTCGCCATCATCAAGGCCAGGTATCCGGACTTTAAGGCGTATACCGCGGCGCAGCCGAAAGAGGGCGCGGAAGAATGGGTACCCGACGTGGAGAAGATCTATGTTTCTCCAGAAGGGTACCAGAAGATGTCCGACGCGCTCAACCGCATGGTGAAATCGGAGATGACCTCGCTTTCAAGGGAGCTTGCCAGAGCGGCCGACGTCTCCGGAGACATTCGGGAAAACGTTGAGTACAACGCCCTCATGGAGAAGCAGGCGATACTGAAGATGGCGATAAACAAGCTCGAGGATGAGATAAAAAAGGCCGAGGTTGTTAATCCGGCCTCAATCTCGACCGAGACGGTCAATATCGGCGCGAACGTTCTGGTGGAGGAAATCGATTCGGGAGAGCGGAATCTGTACACGCTTCTCGGTCCCTGGGACGCGGACTACGAGAAAAAAATCCTCTCGTACCGCTCACCGATCGGAATGGCGCTTCTGGGCAAGAAGTCGGGAGATGTCATTGATCTGAGGATTGGCGACGAGGCGCGCAAGCTGAAAATTCTATCTATCGAGAAATACCGGCAATGAACAGTTACGACGATTATTTCCCCTACAACGGCAACGAGCTGATGTGCGAGGGGCTGTCCCTCAGGGAGATAGGCGAGCGATACGGAACACCGCTGTATATTTATACCTGGAGGGGCTTTCTCGAGCGCTATCGCGAGATAGACGAGGCGCTGGCGGGAGTTCCGCATTTCATCTGTTATTCGATAAAGTCCAATTCGAACGTCAATATCCTTCGAACGATGGCGGAAATGGGATCGGGCATGGACGTGGTCTCGGGCGGGGA
This sequence comes from Spirochaetota bacterium, assembly GCA_041306625.1. Lineage (GTDB taxonomy): Bacteria > Spirochaetota > UBA4802 > UBA4802 > UBA5368 > MVZN01. The sequence goes on from JBFZEY010000312.1 coordinate 6,070, forward strand.
GTTGCGGCGCGCGCGGGCCGCGGGGGTCGATCCGGGAAAGATCGTGTTCGCGGGCGTGGGTAAGACCGACGAGGAGATTTCCGACGCGATCGACGCGAAGATCCTTATGTTCAACTGCGAATCGTTTGAGGAGATGGAGAGGATTGACGGGGTCGCGCGCTCGAAAAATATCGTGGCCGATATCTCGATCCGGGTAAATCCCGATGTAGAAGCGAACACGCATCATTACATCACAACCGGCAAAAAGGAGAACAAGTTCGGGATTGCGATCGACATGCTTCTCGAGCGCCGCGCCTTTATTAAGGAGCTTGCGGGGATACGCCTGATCGGAATACACTGCCACATCGGCTCACAGATTGTCGACATGCAGCCGTTCGTCGCGGCGCTCGAGAGGCTGCTCGCGCTGATCGACGAGTTGAAAAGGAGCGGCTTTACGGACCTCGCTTACATCAATCTCGGCGGCGGAATGGGTATCCGCTACAGCGACGAGGAGTTTTTTCCGATCGCCGACTGGGCCAGCGAGGTTAAAAAACGGGTTTCGGCCGCGGGCCTGAAGCTCATCATCGAGCCGGGGCGTTATATAAGCGGCAACAACGGAGTGCTCCTTGTACGACTTCTGTATAAAAAGCGGAGCGGCCAGAAGGTATTTCTCATCACCGACGGCGGCATGAATGATTTAATACGTCCCTCGCTCTATTCCGCGTACCAGGCCGTGCAGAACTGCGTCCGCCGGGATACGACCGAAGTCGTCGACGTGGTGGGGCCCATCTGTGAGTCAGGCGATTTCTTCGCAAAGGATCGAGAGATAACGCGCTCGGAGCAGGGGGACTATCTTGCCATTATGTCCGCAGGCGCGTACGGCATGTCGATGGCCTCCCGGTACAACACGCGTCGTCTGCCCGCGGAAGTGATGGTCGGGATCGACGGAACCGCGCGTCTTATCAGGAAGCGCGAAACGTACGACGACATGCTCGTGCACGAACTCTCTCTGTAAAATTAAATTGACAAATACCGTACGTCATTTATAGGGATACATCCTTGCCGCGATGGCGGAATTGGTAGACGCGCCAGGTTCAGGGTCTGGTGGGCGTACGCCTGTGAGGGTTCAAATCCCTCTCGCGGCAAAGGTTTTTTTCCTCTTTAAAAAGAGATTCCGCAGTACCTGTAAAAAGCAGGGTCCGATCCTCCCCCATGTTCCAGATACGAGTCGTGAGACATATGGACGAACCGGCCGAATACAAAGAGGCCCGCTCCGTTATAGATGATTACGAATCCATGTACGAAATGGACTGCCGGGACCTTTTGCACTGCACCGATGCGTTTAAAAACCTGGAGCGTTTTGAGGAAAGCGTTGGTGCGGCGGGCGATCCATATGGCGATATCGGCGGCAACATGTGGCGCTGCCATGCGGAGAGCATGGATGTTATCGAGCTTGAAGCCGGCCTCTACATCCAGCCTCTCGCCTCCGGGTCCATGGAACCGCCGTCCTCACCTTCCGTCATCTATATCGATCCGTTCAGCGCGTTCGGCGACGGCAGGCATCCAAGCACCTCCCTTTGTCTGCGTTTTCTCGCCGGGCACATGGAAGCTTTCGGCGCGGGAGAACGTGGAAGGCTCTCGGTGCTCGATGCAGGGGCGGGGACGGGCATCCTCTCCATCGCGGCCGAAAAACTGGGAGCGGGGTTGATCGATGCGGTGGAGCTGCACGGAGCGGCCGCGGAAAACGCCCGGAGGAATATCCGCCTTAACGATTGTGATCGCATCGGCGTGCGGCAGGGAGATCTTCTCGCGGTAAAATTCGGGAGGCAGTACGATATCGTACTCGCCAATCTCATCTCGGACGTCATTATCGCCTGCCTGGGGGTGCTTGCTCCGCTGGTGCGTCCCGGCGGCGTCATGATCGCCAGCGGTATTGGAAAAGCGCGCGCCGCTGAGGTAGAGGAGCGCATTATCGCGAGCGGCCTGAAAATAAGGGATAGTGCGCTCCTCGACGGCTGGATGGGGTATCTTCTGACGCGTTGAACCGGAGTATCAGCGTCAGGCCTTTGCCGCCGCCTCGATGAGCTTTTCGACCGGCTGCGCTCCGATGATCTCGATGGTCTCGTTTATCACGGTCTTCGGGACCGAGCTAACGTTGTATTTGACCGCGAGCTGGGGGAAGGTCCCCGCGTCCACCATGTCCGCTCGTACCCTGGGGTTCTCGAGCGCGATGCGGTGCGCCGCGCTGACCGCGGCGGGGCAATACGGACAGGTGAGAGAGATAAAGACCTGGAGGTGGATGTCCTTGTCGATTTTTTTAAGCGCTTCGGCCGCCTTCGCGGGGAGCGGTTCTTTGAGACCGGAAACCTCGAAGATGCTCTGGATAAACGAATTGATTTCGTAACCGCCGGGCAGGCCGAAAAAGCGCAGGCCGGCGTCGTTGTCGTTTTTATCCAGCAGTACGATCGCCGGTATCTTGTCGACC
>JBFZEY010000313.1:0-8144 GCA_041306625.1 Spirochaetota bacterium
CTGGGTGCTGGTGACGGTATTCCAAGAGAAGACGCAGGTGGTGGCGACGCTTTTGGCCGCGGGCGGGGTGATCGGCATCGTATTCAAGCCTCTCCTGGGGCGGGCCATCGACCGGCTCGGCGAGCGCTTCATCCTGATGGCCGAAGCGGTCGCGCTTATCGGGGTGTGCCTGTTGTACGGCTTTTCGCGCGACGCTTTCGGCGAGACGATCGCGCTCTACGTCACCTGCGCCTGCTACGTCGTGGACCAGCTCCTGATGTCGGTCGGCATGGCTCGCGCGACTTATCTAAAAAAGATCGCCGTGGACCCCGCCGACGTCACGCAGACGCTCACGATGGGCGTTACGATCGACCACTTCTTTTCGATCGCGATCGCGCTTATAAGCGGATGGATATGGCTTTCGCTCGGCTACCAGTACGTGTTTCTGCTGGGCGCCTGCATCGCGCTCGTCAACCTGGTCTCTGCATCGAGGGTGCGCACGCGTTAGGCCGGGCCCCGGCGCTGTTTTTTAAGAAACGGCACGATGGCCCTCTCGATGAGTCCGCCCTGCTCGGGCAGCATGGCGTGGCCGGCGCGGGGTATCGTAACCACTGTAACGCGATCGCCGAATTCCTTTTTCATGATGTCGGCGTTCTCCCGCGGCGCGATACGGTCGTTCTCACCCTGCAGAAGCAGGATCGGCGCCGTGCCGCCGCCCCACCACTGTTCCCTCGGGGTTCGAAGCGTCGCGCGCGATTGGGGCCACGACGCGCGGAAATACCAGCCGCGCACCCAGTGTTCGGGGATGGCGTTGCCGGGGGCGAAGAAGGCCTCCCGTATGTAGCGCTCCCTGACGCGGTCGGGAAGAAAATTGAAAAATATCAGGTACATCGCCTTTCTGATATCCCCGGGAATCGGCACGTAGCCGCCCGCGGCGATGAGCGTTACGCTTTTAACGAGCTCCGGGCTGTCCGCCGCGAGCGTCCGGGCGATGCGGTTGCCGTAGGCGTGCCCGATGACGTGCACCCTGCCGCTGCGATCCTCGAGGCCGCGTATGACGGCGGCCGCGTCGGAGGCGTAATCGTGCTGGGTGAGCTTCTTGAACATGCCCGAGCCGGTACTCCCGCCGATCCCGCGAAGTTCCACCGCCACCGTGCGGAAGCCCGCCCCGGCGAGCGTTACGGCAAGCTCGTTGAAGTCGCTCGCCGAGCGCCCCAGGCTGGCCAGCAGAACGACCGTCTCGCCCTTTCCGTGAAGGTAGTACCGCACCTCGTGGTCCGCCAGGGCGAGCGTACGGCCTTCGCCGATCGCCGGTCGCGCCTGTCGGCCCGAGTTCCAGACATAGAGCGCCGGTAGCACAACCAGCGCGCACAGTATCGAGGCGGCTTTCCATCCTGTTTTCATATCGCGTGTATCCCTTTAGTTTTCGGGGAGTGTAGCAATGACCGGGCGAAAGATCAAATATTATTCGGTTAATGGACCGGCCTTTCCACGGGAGCGGCCGGTCGTCGATACCCCGGGCGTATAAGCGCGAAAAAAGCCCACGTAAACCCCGGGGGTGTAGCTTGCCGGGCATGGATCGTGTATTGTGCGCCAATACGAAAACTAAGGTCGCACACGGGTCCGGCGCGTTCTTTCGGAAATTTTTTCCGATAATCCGCGCGCCGCTCCCGTCATAACTGTCATCGTATGCCGGCACCGGAGGAATATTCTCTCGTTGGAGACAGGGCAGAAGAGAGGATACGTGAAAAGGCGGGCTGCCGAACTGTGTCATCGCGAGGAGCGCAGCGACGTGGCGATCTCAACAGGGGAAAAGGCTGAAATTTTCGGAACTCGATCTCATAAAGAGATTGCCACGCCCCGGTACGGCCGGGGCTCGCAATGACGGGGTATTTACTGAGCTCTTATGCATATCTAATCCGGGCTTTCCGCACGGCGAGCGGGTGGTGCCTCTGGAGAAAATTTTCATCAATACCAGGGCGACGCCGCGTGCGGAGCCCGCATCACGGAGGATGAACGCAATGAACGAGACATGCCATGAAATCGTACTCAGCGGCGTAACCGACATTCACATCTTGAAGAAGGACTACGGATACCGCTTCCGCGCGGATATGGGGCAGTCCATACTGCTGGCGGGCGTTACCAACTTCGTGTGGCGCATCGCCCCGGGCCTTTCCGCGCCCGTTTCGCAGCTGTACATGGGCTCGGAGAGCGGCGACATGGAGCAGTTTGTTCTGCACGCGCAGTTCGGCGCGCCCTGCAGGGTGCGGATATCGAACCCCGACGCGCGCTGTTACCTGTATATCGAACCTGAAACGGACTGAGGGTACGCGTCCGGCCGAAGGAGGGGCCATGAAAAAAAGCCGTTGGATGCTCGCCGGGTTTATGCTGTTCAACACGGCCTGTCTGGTGGAGGGCGCGTTTCCGGGCTGGAGCGCGCTCTACACCTCGATGCTCGATTTCGCCGGCGGCTCGTTCGAACTTGTCGCCGTCGTCTCGGACCACTGGATTAACCGCCACGGCGTGTACTTCCCCACCTATCCCGATTTCCAGTTTGTCGGCTGGAGCGATGCGGCCGTTTACCTCACCCTTGGCCTGCTCGTGCGCCTGCTGGTTAAAAGCGAGCTTGAGCTTCGCGCCCTGCGGCGCGAGCGGCGCGAGCGTGAGGCGGCCGCCCTCCCTCCGCCTCGTGCGGAGACCGCGGTCCCCGCGGTGAAAACGCCCGCGTCCGAACTGGCAAGCAGGCCCGGGGCGAGATCGGTCGCCCGGAAAAACGCCGCCGGCGGCACGGCCGACATCGGCGGGATGACGGAGGAGGAATGGCAAAACGCCATCCCGGTCGATGCGGTATCCGGCAGGCTGGGGCTTGTTATCGAGATGGCAATACTGAAAGACTGCTGGCTGGTCTTCGACTACGACGACCAGCGGTTCAACCATACCAGGCGCTGTGTAAAACCGCTGCGCGTGATATCGTACCGTGCGGAACTGTATGTGCAGGGCTTCTGCCGTCTGCGCCGCCAGGAGCGCACCTTTAAATTGTCCCGGATGGATTCCGTGCTGTTGATCCCGAACAAAAGCGCGGAGAGAAAGCGCGCCTAACGGAACAGAGTGCCGGCGTCGATGTATCCTCCCAGGTTCCGGACGAACTCCAGCAGTTTTTTATACCGGGGCGCCTTTTCGAGCACCTCCGGGCAGCCCAACAGCACCAGGTGCTCGCGGGCGCGCGTGAGCGTGACGTTGAGCTTGCGGTCCACCGCGCCGTCGGCCGTGAGCGACTGGGCCTGGGCGATCCTGCCGGGGTGGTTGAGGGCGAACGACACCACGATGATGTCGCGCTGGCTGCCCTGGAAGCGCTCGACGGTGTCGACGGTGACGAGCGCGTCGAGGTCGGGCGGCGAATCGATCTCGGCGAGCTCCCTGCGGATTTCGCCTATCTGGGCGCGGAAGGGCGTGATGACGCCGAGCGTCCGCGCCGTGAAGTTTTTCCCGAGGACGCGCGCCGCGCACTCAACGACGCGCCTGGCCGCGCGCGCCTCCGCCCTGCTGGTCCTGCCGGACGATTCCGCGGTAAAGGGAAAAAAGACCACGCGCGCGGCGGCGAGCGCGCGCTCGAGCGCATCGGCCGAACCGGGGTCGAACATCCCCCGCGGCGCAGACTGCCGTTCGAAGGCCTCCTTCAGCAGTCCGCCGTAGTACTCGCGGTTGGCGAACGAGGCGATGTCGCGGTGCATGCGCCCCTGCGTGACGAGCATGCCGTGCGCGTCGTCCCATCCCTTCGCCGCGGCGTTTCGAAGCAGCCGCTCGAAGAGCGAGCCCGAGAGCGAGGCGAGGCCGATGGCCCGAAGCCCCTCGTCTTCGACCGCGCAGTGCTCCTCGGCCTGGGCCACCACGGCCGGAAGCTGTTTCTCGTCGCCGATGAGTATGAAGCGCTCGAAGCGCGCGAGCAGTCCCGCCAGCGCCGGCTCGGTGAGCTGCGAGGCCTCGTCCACGATGAGCGTTCGGAAGCGCTTTATGCGGAAAAGGGCCGGCGCGCGCTGGGCCGAGGCCGCGGTCGAGACGAAGACGCGCTCCTCGCGCAGGCGCCCGTAGAGCCCGGCGGGGCCCATCTCCTCCCTGAGCGACTGCATGCTCGTCCGGGCGTTCCCCGCGTCGCGCCCGAGGCGGATGAAGGGCACGGACGCCGCGGCGAGGTTGTCGCAGATCTCGTCCACGGCGCGGTTGGTGAAGGCGATTATCATGAGGTTTTCGGACGTTCCGCGGTGCAGGTGCCGCACGATCTCCTTCAGCGCTATCGAGGTCTTGCCGGTGCCGGGCGGGCCCTGCAGGAGGTAATAGTCGCGCGCCGAGAGCGCGCGCTCAAGCGCGGCGGCCACGGCGCCGTCGCCGCCGCCGTAGTCGAGCGGCACGGGACAGGTTTCCTCGAAGCGCGGGCGAGCGAGGCCGAGGATCAGGCCGCGCGTTTCGGCCGGGGCGGAGAGGAAGGCGTAGAGCGAGCGGTAGAGGTCGTTGAAGCCGGACTCCATCAGGTCGCGCTCGAGGGACCAGTAGGAAAACTGTTTGAAGTAGCGCCGGTCGGCGTTCCTGTTTCGCAGGGCAACCGTCACGCCCTCGGGCGACAGCTCGCGGATCGTCCCCTTGAGCACGGTCCGCTCCCATGGCCTGGACTCGCCCTGTTTCTCGACGGGATAGAGAAGGCAGATATCGCCCTCGCGGAAGCCGGTCTCCCTGTCGGTGTAGAGGCTGCGCTTGAAGGCCAGGTGGAATTTTTCGAAATCGCAGTTTTTCGGCTCTAGCTCGAGGTAGTGCAGTATGGAATAGGACTGCTGTTTCTGGTCGACGCTCGCGTTCCAGAGCGCCGCGTGGCCGGCGGTCCCGGCGCGGGAGGCCGCGCCGAGCTTCGCCGTCCACTGCTCGCGCGCGACGAACGAGGCGAAGGCGGAAAACCAGGCGCGCTCGAGCGGCGCGGCCGATGCGAGCGCGCCGCTGAATTCCCCGGCCCACTCGCGTACATATCCCGGCATGCCGGCGAAGGATTCCGGACGGATGGACTCGAGCACCGACGCGTCGCCTGAGGCGAGCCGCCGCTCCAGGGACACGATGCGGTTGCGCACCATGAGCGCGTTCTGGCGGCTGGAGGTTTTGCTTTCCACACGGCGAAGCGGCGTCCCCCCGCTCGCGTCCGAGCAGTACAGGATACAGCCCGTGCCCTCGCGGCCCGGGAAGGTCGAGTCGAGCATGAGCTCGTAGCACAGGGCCTGGGCGGCGTCGTTGGGCCACGGCCCGCGGCCGTCCGGGACCTTCCCGGACGACTTGAGCTCGATGACGTCCCTGCGTTCGCCCCCGCGCTCCACCAGGAGGTCGAGCCGTCCCTGCAGGCCGTAGCGCGGGGAGATGAAACTCGGCTCGATGTGGATCGAGGAGGTGCGGAATTCCTGCAGGCATTGTTTTATGACGTTGTGGTGGGTCCGCGCCGACTCCTTCAGGCGTCCGATCACCGCCGGGTCGGCCCCCGCGTCGCCGTGCATCAGCGCGGCGATGTCCAGCGCGCATTCGGCCGTCGCCTCGTCGAAGAGCCGCTCGAAGGGCGCCCGGCCGTCGGCGACCAGGCGGTCCAGCAGGTGGTTGGCGACGGTCCCCCTGACAATTGACTCCCGTATCTCGTAGGGCCTGAAGCGGTTGAGGATATAAAGCAAAGGGTTCGCCCCGCTGTTTGAAATACAGCCCGCGACCGCGGTGGCGTCGACCAGGTAGTCGGGCTCGAGCACCACCATGGAGGACCGCGTGGTGGAATACAGCCGCTCCCCCTTCGGGAGCTTCTCGATGTCGAAAAGATGCACCGTGGCCGGGATCCAGGCGAGGTCGGCCATGTCGCCCATCTTCTGGCCCGGGGCGGTGCCGTCGTAGTCCCAGAACGAGATGCCGAGGCCGTCGCCGTCGCCGTCGGAACATGCCAGGAAGCTCTCGCGCGATTTCCCCGCGGCCTTCGCGCGCTTCACCGAGCGCGCCACGGCCCGCAGGAATTCCACGCGCTCCCTCGGTGCGGCCTCTTTCCCCTTCATGGTGATGTGCTCGACGGCGCGGCAGCGCCCGGCAAGCGTCTCCGGCGGGCCGTGCGGCGAGAAGTATGCGATCGCGCCGCTCAGGGTCTTCAGGCATACGAGGTACTTCTCCTCGTCCGGGTCGGGGTGGCCGGGGTGATGGAACAGGTTGGTGTAGGCGCGCAGCGCGCTCTGCTCCCTCTGGACGTTCGCCGGTACGTTATAGGTGTCGTAGATGAAGTACATGCGCCCCGCGTGGTCCGAGGCGAAGCACAGGCGCTCGTCGCGCGCGAGGTGCATGAAGAGCTCCTCGAGCGTTACGCGGAACCGGTCAAGCTTGATTGCCGCCTCGTACGGCGCGGCGTCGATATCGAGGACCTGGCCGTAGAGCAGGTCCGCGGTGTCGGCCTGTAGTCGCTTCATGGGTGCGCCCTCTGTATGCAGTGCGGAAGCGCCGAGCGGCGGTCACTTCCCGTAATACACGTAATTGTACAGCGCGATGTCGCGCCCGCCGAAACGCTCCCCGAGCGCGTCGAGCGCGCGGGCGAAGGCCCGCGCCGGGGGCATCTTCCCGCCGAGCATGGCGTCGATGATGTGTTCAAGGAACACGCGGCTTCTCTCGAGCTCGAGGAACCAGCGCGTGCCGATATAGGTGCGTACCCCGGCGCGCATCGCACTGCAGGCGAAGGAGTGCGCCGCGAAGGGCATGGAGCGCGCGCTGTGGCAGGAATTGGAGATAACGAGGTCCGGGGGCGAGCCCTCGAGGCAGCGCAGGTCGGCGCAGTGGAATATCTCGCCGTTTTCACACCGCCAGCCGGTGCGCTCCTCCGTGGCGCCGTACTCGGAATGGCCGAAATAGAGCACGGCGTCGTAGCGCCGCGCGCCGAGCTCCCGCAGCAGCGCGCCGCGCGATTCGGCCACGACCGTTTTCGTCTTGACCTCGGCGCCCGCGGCGCGGGAGCCGAGCCACGCGGCGATCTCGCCGAAGTGCGGGATGCCCTCGCCGGAGCCGAGAATCACCAGGGCGCCCTGCCGCTTCTGCGCGTCGGGCGCGAGGCGCCGGTAATCGATGGTGCGGTTGAACATGCGCGCCACGGGAAGCGGCGTTGCGTACAGCCGGTTGAAGGCGATCTCCCAGGGGATGCCGGCCAGCTCCGTGTCCAGGTGCAGGCGCAGGCCCGAGGCGGCGCCGCGTATGCGCTCGTCGAGGCCCGGGGGCATCAGCATGGAACGCACCAGGCCGGCCAGGTCGTCCAGCTCGCGCTGTGAGCTTTCGCCGCGCAGTATGTTGGCGTTGATGCGCCCGTAGACGGAATCGATCCCCTCGCGGACGTTCGCGACGACCGAATCGCTGAGGTCGGACAGGGTGAACTTGTAGGGCGTGCCGTACTCGTCGAAGTTGAAGACCGCGGCGCCGGTGGACGGCAGCAGGGAGACGGCCAGGCGCGGCGAGGTTTCCATGCGGATGGAGGTGGGACCCTCGCGGTCCGCGGCGTGGATGTAGAAGGACTCGCTTCCGGGCTCGGGGATGGCCGAGTTGGCGATGTAGGAATCGCTGTCGATGTAGCAGAGATCGAAGCCGAGCTCGCGCGCGATGAGGCCCAGCTGCATCGAGAGGATCTTCTTGCCGCCGGTGATGTCGCACAGCGTGTAGTCGTCGAACGGGCGTGCCGCGAGCGCCTCACGGATTGCGGCGTAGTTGGCGTCGTGGTCGGCGGACGAAAGCTCGATCGTCCGGATGCCGTCGCGCGGTATGGACCCTTCCAGCGCGGGAAACACCGTTTCTTTCAGCAGTCTGCCGTGGCGCGGAGGGTGGAACAGTATGAGCTCCGCCGGCGCGAAGGCGTTGGCGACGATGAGCGAGGGGATCGGATTGTGCCCCAGCGTGAGCGCCAGCCTGCTGTAGCGCGGGATGAGGCCGGAGCGGGTCTTCTCCGCCGCCTGTTCCCTGAGGATTTCGGTTATGCGCGGACGGACCTCGTCGAAATACAGCCTGAAGCGCTCCCCGCTCTTGGCGGCCTTCAGGCGCCTGACGATGTCCGGGTCGACGGCGTGCGCCGGTCGGCGCTCCATCGGTCGGGGTGCTCTGTCTCTGTCTCTGGTCATTGAACGGTTCGCGCTTATCCT
>JBFZEY010000314.1:0-3904 GCA_041306625.1 Spirochaetota bacterium
TTGGGTGAGAAAATCACAGGCATAAATCTGTCCTTTATGATTTTCTATGAAGGTTTTCCACTTCTGACCTCGCCTCGGATCGCGAGGACTAACCATATACCGCCGAATCGTACTCGTGGAATGCTCGACACCAAATTTGATTTTCAGCTCCTCGTATATTTTGTCTTCTCCCCAAGCGGGATTCTCCTTGCTTATTCGCTTGATAAACTCGATGTGTTCGCGTGGTATTCGTGGCCGACCGACCTTATTGGTTCGTGAACGCCAGCGCCAGAACAGCTTAAATCCCTGACGGTGCCAACCGATGACGGTATCCGGTTTTGCGATAACGAGAGTCGATTTCCAACCGTCCCAGATATGGGACAGGAACACCCAGAAGATTCTGTCGCGAGGTTTCAATCTCGGTGGCCGTTTTTCTTTTCGTAAATAGACTCCAAGCTGCTGTCGGAGAGCAAGATTTTCTAGGACGAGCGCCTTCTTGCCGATAATAATGGCCCGAAGGAAGGCCGCGATTATGCCTAGGAATGTCACCATTCGGGGATCTTAGCACATCCCGAAAAGCTCAATGATTTCGGGATCGACGGAGTTTTCGCGAAGCGCGGGTCCATGCTATAGAGGACCGGTAAGCCGGAGACGCCTGCTATGAATCGACGCGGAGCGCGCACATTCGCGGATGGCTAGAATCAGTTGCCTACCAGAGCCGCTGACCGGCTGGAGGTCCCGTGATACCAGAAGCCGCCGAGAAAACAGAGAACGTCCTGGTTTCGGTGCTGATCATCACCCGGAACCGGGAAGCGCGACTGCAGCAGTGCATCGACTCGATCCTGGCCAATAGCTACAAGAATATCGAGATCATCGTCCTGGACAACGGAGAGGGCGCTTCGCGGCAAGAGATCGCGCGGTACCTCGCTACCGTCGATAAACGGCGCAAAATAAAGCATATTGAGACCAGTCCGATGGGTTTCGCGCGCCTCCGCCAACAGGCGGCGAGCCACGCGGAAGGCGAGATCATGATGAGCATCGACGATGATTGCATCGCGGCCGGGGACGCCATCTCCCGCATCGCGGACCGCTTCGCCACCGACGATTCCATCGGGATCGTGGGCGGGAATATCAAGAACTTCGGCTTCCAGGGGAACAGCCAGAACAAGGGCCGGGGACGGATCACCGCCAACGGGCTGTACCGGCTGATCGAGGACCCGTCGCAAGCGGATGTCTTCGGCAGCGCTAACATGTCCATCAGGAAAAAGGCGTTCGACGAGGCCGGCGGTTACGACCCCTTCTTCGAAGGCGGGTTGGAGGAATCCGATCTTACTCTGTCTATTCGAAGCCTGGGATACCGGGTTGTATACGATGAGATGGTTAGAATCGATCACTATCATACGGCGGTCAAACATCGAGTCGCAAACCGGAACATGGATACCCTCAGGCTATACTTGTTCTTCAAACACCGGTTGCCGCGAGGGCCGTCGGCTTGGGCCGCGTTCTGCCGCGACGAGCTCGGGATACTGTCGAATCAGGTGAAAGACATCCGCGCGCAATACTTGCGGCGAAAACGCGCCCCGGATGAGCCCTCGCCCGCCGCCAAGGCCGGACCGGCGAAGAACCGCTACCTGGATCTGTTCATAAAGGCTTTGGCGGCGGGATCGAAGCTGGCGCTCCCCCGGCTGTCCATACCGTACCTGATCTGGAAGGCGACGAACGCCACGCGTTCGCGGCGGGGAAAACAGAGCCGGACATGAGTCGAGCCGCGCGGGGGTGAGGACCCCGCCGGTTTCGCTTCCAGTACAGCGTAAATCCCAGAAAGTCGAAACTTCCCAGTGCTTTACCGCTGCTGTGTTGTTTAGCCGGCCGATGAAAGTCCTCTAGACGCGTCTTATCCGGTTGTAGCTGCAGCTTGTATCGGCCCAGCCGCTTATCAAGCACTTCTGCGTCGGATGCTTTTCTTATCCCCGTAACGCGAGCATCCGATTTCGCGTTCGGGCCGGAGTCTGGTCACCGGTGCTCCGCTACACCGGTATCTTCGTGGAAAGGAACATCCCCCGCATCAATGCGGGGGATTTCGTAATATTTTCATGAAATACCGCCGCTTGAAAGCGGCGGTATCGGGAACCGTATCAGTCGTCTTCAGACAACGAGGTGACCGGAACCCCTCGTCTTAGAGACGAGGGTCGTTCAGTACTACCGCCTCGTGGCCTATACATTCCCCGATCGATAGCAGGCGCCTAAACCCCACAGGCGCCTAAACCCCATGTACTTCTGGAAGCGGAACGTGGAAACCCCGTATTGCCCCTTGATGTTATTAGGAAGGTGTACCGCAAGGCACACTGATGGTGGTGCGGGTTTGAGATGTCGGAAGAAGCGAATGCCGTACTGTAATGGTACGGATACGGGTATCAAATTACCCGCCACGAAAGCGAGCCCACGTCGGACTGGTCTTTCATCGCAAGAAAGTCTGCAGAGCCTTTAGTTATTATTATCGCCCCAGGAATGCCGAGAGAATAGATTTCTTTGGGCTAGGTGTAAATGCACAAGCGCCACGAGGTGGGTGCCCGATTACGGCAGCCCTGGTCCTTGTAACCATGGTGCTCGTGCTCAACATCAGCGCGCGCTTGATAACGACAACTCGAGGAGGTGGCCAATGACGTCGGTCATTGAAACAACTCTGTTTTCCGGGTTTCGACCCGCCGCTACTCAAGAGGAGAACTCCCGTGTGATCACAACCGTTCGCGACGCTCGTGAAAAACCAGACGTTGATACTCCCCCATCATCTGAAAACAAAATACGAATAGAGGGATTACGCGCGTGGTTCGGGAAGACCGAGGCCGTAAAAAGTATTTCATTTCCGATCGCCAAAAACCGCGTCACCGCGATCATCGGGCCTTAGGGTTGTGGAAAATCGACGCTGATCCGCTGTTTCAATCGGATGCACGAGGTCGTGGCGGGCGCGCGCGTCGAGGGAAAAGTCCTGCTCGACGATATGGACATCTATGGTCGTGGCATCGATCCGGTGCTAGTGCGCCGCCGCGTGGGTATGGTGTTTCAACGTCCGAATCCCTTTCCGACGATGTCTATCCGAGACAACGTTCTCGCGGGGTTGAAGCTGAACGGCCTTAGCCCGCGCAACGCCGATGAGGTTGTTGAGCGAGTGCTCAAACAGGCCGCGTTGTGGGACGAGGTCAAAGAGGTGCTCGGTCGCTCCGGGGCGAGCCTCTCCAGCGGCCAGCAGCAAAGGCTGTGTATCGCCCGAGCGCTCGCGCTGGAGCCGGAGGTGTTGTTGATGGATGAACCGTGCTCGGCACTCGATCCAATCGCCACCGCCAAAGTCGAGGAGCTGATCCACGAACTCGGAAAACGCTACACCATCGTCATCGTTACGCACAACATGCAACAAGCGGCCCGGGTCTCCCACCACACGGCCTTTCTTTATTTGGGCGAGCTCGTCGAGTACAGCAAGACCGATATCCTTTTCACCAGGCCCAGGAATAGGTAGTAGGTCTTGAAACTCAAGGAGAGCTTGACTCAGCCAGATTGCCTCTCGTCGCTCCGGTAGGTCTGAATCGGATGGAGCCATCAATAGCGCGTTCTGTTCGACTGCTATTGGCGACAACTCTTCGGGCGAGATCGCCCACGCTTCAGCTAAAGTGAGGGTCGGAACCTCTACGCGAAAGCCCGCCGCGTGAGCCATGAACTTCAAGTCCGTACGTGGATCGTTCATTAGATTCTCTCGTCCGAACAGCGGGTGGCGTTTGAGCTGCAAAGGCCCGCGCCAGCTTCGAGTATTGGATCGTAGCTTCGAGTACGACAAGGGGCGAGAGGCAAAAAAGCGCGAAAACCGATGGTTTTTGACTTTCTTACTTCCGTTCGCCCCCGCTAGCTCGCGGATGGTCGCGATGTGGCTCCTGCA
>JBFZEY010000315.1:0-2857 GCA_041306625.1 Spirochaetota bacterium
CCGGGGGGATGAGTTGATAAAGTTCTTGCCTTCATAAATTTAAGACATAGTATTCAGTTAAATGAATATCATTGTTAAAAACACCACCAGAAGCCTGAGAAAGAACCAAACCGAAAGCGAACAAACCTTCTGGGAAATTGTCCGTAATCGCAAACTCTTCGGTAAAAAATTCCTCCGCCAGCATCCTGTACAATTTAAATTTATGGGAAGGAAACGTTTTTTCATCGCCGATTTTTACTGCGCCGAGGAAAAAATAATCATTGAAATCGACGGAAAGATACATGAGAATCGGACGGAGTATGATAGCCTGAGAGATCATTTGATAAACGCGATGGGAATTCGGGTCGTCAGAATTAAAAATGAGGATCTCACCGATATTCCAGCGTTGATCGAGAAACTAAAACCAGACTTCTTATAAATTCAATTGATGCCGTATAAGCACTTTCAGAACACTGCATCCTCGTATACTCGAATAAAGGATTGGCCACTCAAACCATTCACAGGACCGGACCATGATCAAACGATTCCTCGATTCCCTCAGAGAAAAGATCGAAAAGAGCCGTTTCACCGCCGTGACCATTTCCCTGGTCACCTTCGTCATTCTCTTCGGGCTAAGCTTCACCAGGCCCTACGAGCTCTTCGAGCTCAAGCTGTACGACCTGCGATTTCACGCCAAACCGTCGACGCCCCAGTGGGAGTTCCTCACCTTCCTCAATATCGACGACAGCGCCATTTACAGCGTGGGGCAGTATCCATGGCCCCGGCATATCTATGCGGGCGGGCTCGACGTTCTCCGCCAGGTGGGCGCGCGGCAGGCGGTTTTCGACATACAGTTTATCGAGGAATCGCCGCTCCTGGTCGACCGCAAGGCCATGCCCGGACTCGAGGAAAAAATCAGGAAGGGGCATCCCGTAAAGGGCGAAGAAATCACCAAAGCGCTTATCGACAGCGACCTCATGTTCGCCAATTCGGCCAAAAATTTCGAAAAGGCGGTCATGGCCTACTCCTTCTCCAGGGAGAAGCTCATTCTCTACAACCTCGACGAAAAGGCCCTCGCGGAACGCAAGGCCGCCGTACGGTACTTTACCGAAAAGGCCTCCGTCCCGGTGCCCGAAAAGAACGCCGCCGCATTCGAAAAGCTTATAGACCGGGAGCGCGTGCAAATCCAGTATCCGGTCCCGCAGCTCGTCCGCGCGGCGCGGACCTTCGGATTCGTCGATTCCGACTTCGATACCGACGGTATCTGCCGCAAAATCAGGCTGGTCCGCGTTTTCGAGGGACGGATTTATTTCCATATGGCGCTCTCAATGATCGCCGACCTTTGCGGCGTTCCTCTTAAAGAGATCGAGGTCGTGCCGGGACAGAGGATCGTGTTGAAGAAAGCGGAAAATCCGATCACCCACGGGCGCGAGGACATCACCATCCCCATCGATGCGCAGGGCATGATCTATATCAACTGGGCTGATGATTTCGAGAAGGCGTTCAATCACCTCTCATATTATGCGCTGCTTGAATACGAAGGCGTGCGCGACGAGGTACACGGATTTTTCGACGAGGAGGAAATAAAGTCCGGGAACACCGATCGCAGCCTTCTTTACGGGAAACTGTCGCAGCTGTACACGAAGTTTGAATCATCCAGGGAATCGTCGGCCAGGCACCAGGCCTGGAAGGAGATAGTCGAGGCCCGTAAGAAGATTTACGCCATGGAAAAGGGCTACACGAAACCCTTGCAGGACGAGATCAAACGCCTGCGCTCCGAGCTCAAAAAGGGAAAGAGCGCGGAAACAGAGGCCGAAATCCAGAACCTGGAAAACTTCGTTACGGCGATCAATATCACGCTGGCCGTCGAGAAGCTCCGCGATCATTCGGTCATCATGGGACTCACCGCCACGGCCACCTCCGATATCGGGGTAACGCCGCTGTCCTCGGAGTACATGATGGTCGGGACCTACCATAATATCGTAAACACCATTTTACAGAAAAGCTATATCCGCAAGACCGATCCGTACCTTTCGTACGGGCTCATGCTCGTCATCGCGCTCATCATCGGCCTCACCATACAGCGGCTGTCCGCCGTTCGCTCCGTGGTGACCACGGTCGTATCGTTCATCCTGATCAATGCGGGAATTTTCGCCGCCTTCGCCTTCAGTCGAATCTGGATAGACCAGGTGGGGGTTTCGCTGGCGCTCCTCCTTCCGGCGCTCGCCATCATCGCTACCAAGTTCGTCAGCGAGGAAAGCCAGAAGCGCTTTATCAAGTCGGCGTTCTCTCACTATCTCTCTCCGCACGTCATCGACGAGATCATCAAGAACCCGGAGTCGCTGAACCTCGGCGGCGAGATGCGGGAGATATCCATCTTCTTCTCCGACGTGGCCGGTTTTTCGACCATTTCCGAAAAGCTCACGCCGCCACAGCTGGTCACGCTGTTGAACGAGTACCTCTCGGCGATGACCGACATAATTTTAAGCTACGACGGCACCGTCGACAAGTACGAAGGCGACGCCATCATCGCGTTTTTCGGCGCGCCGCACCCGTATCCGGACCATGCCGCCAAGCTCTGCATGGCCGCGATTGACATGAAAAAGCGTCTCGCCGAGATGCGCGAGGTATGGAAAAAGGCCGGGCAGGAAGAGCTTCGGGTGCGCATGGGCATGAACACCGGCAACGCCGTTGTCGGCAACATGGGCTCGCGAACGCGCATGGACTACACCATGATGGGTGACTCGGTGAACCTTGCGGCACGCCTTGAGGGCGCCAATAAGTACTACAGCACCTATGCCATGATCAGCGAAAACACCTATCTGCAGTCGAAGGACCACATCGAGGCGCGAGAGCTCGACCTCATAAAGGTGGTCGG
>JBFZEY010000316.1:0-4939 GCA_041306625.1 Spirochaetota bacterium
AGTCCCCGGTACAGATAGGTGTTGAAGGGCGAGTTGTAGGCTAGGTCGAGGTAGCCGATCCTGCCGGTGAATTTCCTGGTCGCGTAGCGCACGGTAGGGTCGCAGTCGAGCTTCATGTTTCTTTTCAGCCTGTTGTGGAATACCGAGGCCACCACCGTCCGCTCCGCGGAAACCGCCGTTTCCTTTTCGACAAGGGAGGCCAGGGTGAGAAGTTCGTGGACGGAGAGCCCGCGCTCGCGGAGGATTGCCGGGTCGATTTTCTCCAGCACATCCCTGGTACGGCGGTACATGAGCGCGATGACGTCGCGCGCGTCGGACGCCTCGGGGATTATGTAGGTGTCCGGGAATAGGTATCCCTCGGCGGACGGCGAATCGATGCCCAGGGCGCGCATGTGCGACGGGTTGAAGGCGTGGTAGAGGAAATCGCCCGAACCGGTGACCCGCTTCGTCTCGAGCCGTTCCGCGATCTGGTAGAGGTTGAAGCCCTCGGGGATCGTGATTCTGCTTTTTACCACATCACCGCGCAGGATGGCATATAGTATGCCGAGCGACGAGGCTCCGCCCGCGATCCGGTACTTGCCCTTCCGGATGCGGGTCCCGGCGATCCGGCCGGCGACGCGTGCGGCGGTACTGAAAAATAATTCGCTCGTGATGAGGTTATTCCCCTTCAGCCGGTGAGCCACGCTCCGGGCCGACTCGCCTTCGCGTATGATGAAGTCCTCGTCCTGCATCAGGCCGGGCGCCGAGTTGAGCATGAGCAAGGCAAGGCCGCACAGGATGAGCGCGGCGATGATTGCGATACGTGCTGGTCTGCGTTTCATTCCGGCCAACCGTGTCCGAAGGGAGTTCGGGCGCAAAGCGCCCGATAATCGCACTCTACGCCCGGCACGACAAAGGTCAATTGAAAATAACGCCGGGAAGGTAATTTTGTTGACGGAAAAGAAAAAATGCCGCCCAATGAGTCCATTCCTCTTTTAATAGAAAGGTTCTTCAATGAGCGACCGACGAAGCACCCGAATCCTCTGCGTTCTGGCCTGTTCGACGCTTGCGCTGGCGCTTGCCTCTCACGGCATCGCACAGTCCGGCGCGACCGAAAAGAACGCCATATACTACAATAAAACCGGCTGGGAGCACCTGGGCCGGGGCGACCGCTACAGGGCCATCCTCAGCTTCAAGAACGCGCTGAAGCAGAACCCGCGCTATCGCGAAGCCCTGATCGGTCTGGGCCGGGCGTATCTCGGGACCGAGGCCTACGAGGAATCCCTCAAGCTCTTCGCCGATGTGCTGAAGGTCGACCGGGACAACCACGAGGCCATGACCGGAATGGGTTTTGCGCTGATGGGGATGGGGCGCTACGAGGAGGCCCTGAAGCTCTTCGACGGCGTCGCCAGGCTTTCGGAGGACAACCTCGAGGCGCGCTACGGAATGGCCTCGATTTATTACCTGATGAACAAACGGATATGGGCGGTCCGCAAGCTCGATGGAGTACTGCGCGTCAATCCATATCATTACCAGTCGCTCCTCCTCATGGCCGACATCAAGACGGACGACGGACGGCCCGCCGAGGCCAGGAGCTATATCGAAAAGGCGATCGAGTCCGATCGCGAGCTTCCCGACGCGTACGTCAAGGCCGGGGAGATACACTACCGCAATTATTTACGCACGGACGATACGGACTATCTTGAGGAGGCGCGCGAGGAGTTCGGCCGCGCGCTTTCCATCCAGCCCGAAAACTATCAGGCCAACCGCAGCATGGGTTACGTATCGCTCGCCCTGGACCGGGGCGGCGACGCGCTGGCCTATTTCCAGAAATCCCTTTCTTCCTTCTCCCGGAACCCGGTAACACTCTACCATGTCGGCCTCGCGTACGAGCGCTCCGGCGACGAGGCAAAGGCGATAGAGCACTACGCCAGGGCCTTGAAGTACGCGCCCTCGGACGACATCGTGCAGTCAAAGATCGAGGACGTGCTGGCGCTGGGCGACAGCAAGATCGGCCACCCGCTGCGCGTCGGCTATGCCAACGAGCACTTCGCGCGCGCCCGCAGGAAGGCAAAGCATAACCTGGCCGACGAGGTCCTGCTGCACCTTCGTCGGGCCCTCTACCTCAATCCCATGCACAGGGAAGCGCGCGAAAGCCTGCGCGATTATTACGCCACGCTCGATTACTACGAGTTCTTTCTCGAAGAGCAGAAGGCGCTCCTTCGCATATACCCGGACGAACGTCTCCAGGACCAGCTCGCGACGGCGGTCATCAAGCGGCGCGACCGTCTTTATTTTAAGGCCGGGTTTTACGAAGAGCCCCCGGTGCGCGACGTGCCGGGACTCATAGTGCTCAACCTGTGGCCGGCGATGGGGATATCCACCTACCACGACGCCGGGGCCGTGCTGGCGGGGTCTCTCAGTTTTACGCTGGGGCAGTTCGGCCGGCAGGAGGCGGTGAAGCCGGGCAAACGCCTCGAAATGACACGGGGGATGAAAGACGGCGAGGCCTTCCTCGGTGACAACATCGAAAAGCTCGGCGGGCTCTTCAGGGACGAGGAACCCGACCGCATGCGTATCGTGGTGTACGGTTCGTATCGCGATGCTAACGGCTTTCTGTCCGCGCAGTTCAGGATTATGGATCTCTCGAGGGGAGTCATCATCGACGAGTTCGAGCTGACCGAATCCGGCAAGGATAACCTCTCGCGGCTGGCGCTCCGGGCCGCGCGGCGCATCTATTCGGCCGTCCCCTACCGGGGCCGCGTGCTTTCGGTCGGCGACGACGGTATCGTCGTCAACATGGGAAGCCTTGACGGCGTCGCTACCGGCGATCTGCTGGTGATGTACCGCTACGAGAAATCATTTTCGGGAAACAAAATCGCAGCCAAACGCAGGCTCGTCTTCACGGTAAACGAGGTCGACACGCTCGTGGCCTCGGCCAGGCCTGTCGTGGCGAACGACCTGGGGCTGGTCGATGAGGGTGAGGCCGTTTACCCCGAGCGCAAGCGCAGGGCGAAGCTCATCAAATAGCGCTCAATCCGTTTCCGCCTTTTTCCCGCCCAGACGCTCGACCAGCATGGCTATGGCGCCGTCGGTGGTCACGTTGGTGGCCGTGCCGAACGAGTCCTGCGCCATGTGCAGCGAGAGCATGAGCCCCTTCTGGAAGCTGTTGAAAGCGAGCATCTCCCCGAGAAGCCCCAGCGCCGTCATCGCGCCGCCGCCCGGTATGCCCGGCGCGGCGATCATGGTAACCGAAAGAAGAAAGATGAAGGGGATAAAGACCGACGGCTCCGGGGCGCCTCCCTGCATGGCATAGAGCGCCATCGACGCGACGGTAATCATGATCATGTCGCCCAGAAGGTGGATGGTCGCGCACAGAGGAATGACGAAATCGATCACATCCTCCTCCACACCGTTTTCCCTCGCGCACTGAAGCGTGACGGGAAGCGTGGCCGCCGACGACTGCGTGCCGAACGCGGTGAGGTACGCCGGCAGCATGTTTCTCAGAAAGGCGAGGGCTTTCCTCTTCGAAACGACGCCGGCGACGGTATATTCCAGCGCGATGAAGGCGAGCTGGAGCGCGATGATCACCAGGTAGAGCCTCCCGAACGAGGAGAGTATGGGGACGATCCTGCCGGAGGCGCTGAGTGACACGAAGAGCGAGCCGATATACAACGGCAGCGCCGGAATGATGATGCGCCGAATGACCGTGTCCATAATCTCCTTGAGCTCCATGAACAGGCGGGCGAATGCCGATTCCCTTTTGCCGGCCAGGGCAAGCCCCAGCAGGAACGAGAGCACCAGCGCCGTGAAGACGGGCAGGGGAGGAGGGATGGTGAGGGTGAACGCCGATGTAATCGCCCCGCCGTCGGAGCCTGCAAGCGCCCCCGCGGTGATGAAGTCGGAAAGGACGCTCCCCGCCGCGTATGCCGCGAATCCGCCCGCGAGCGTCGATCCGAGCGCGAGCGATACCGTGACGAGCAGCATGCGGCCCGCCCTGCGGCCGATGTCGATGATGCCCGGCGTCACGAAACCGAGGATGATGAGCGGTATGAGAAATTTTAAAAATTCGCCGAAGAGCTCTTCGGCGGTCTTGACCGCGCGCAGAAGCGCGGTCATTTCGCAGTGCGCGGCGGCGATGCCGATGGCGATTCCCGCGATTATGCCGGCCAGAAGTCTGAAAATAAGGGCGTCTCGGAGTTTCATGGGGCGGTGCCTGTATGCCGGCCGGCCGGCAGGATGAAGTCGAAGTAATGATACAACCTAAGGGTGCCCGGGCGCTGTTTTGTCAAGGTCTTTAGTGCCTTGCCGGAACGGGTTTTAATCCGCCGCGAACCCCGGGAGCGCGTTCGTATCGGGCCGGCTTCATAGAGGTTCACCGGCGGCATTTCCGGCGCAGGATTCCACCGGCACGGTAGCGTTATGCGGTCACCTTTCGGAATCCCGCTTCTTTTCCAGTGCGATGGCCGCTTCGCGCATTTCGTCGGCTTTGTCGCGGTCTCCCATGTAGAGGTAGACCCCGGAGAGACCGTAAAGCGTTTCGGGGTTGGCCGGATTGATCTCGCGGGCGCGCTCGAAGTTCCGTATCGCCTGTGTGAGAATATGCTTCCTGTTGCGGGCATGGCGTTTGACGAAATAGAGGTGTCCCAGATACACGTGGGCCTTTTCGTTGTCGGGGCGTATCTTTTTTAACTCCTCAAGCGTGGCGATGGCATCGTCCGGGCGCGCCGTGCGCCGGTAAAGCTCCGCAAGGCCGAAGTAGGCCTCGAGGTATGCCGGGTTCGTTTCGATCGCCTTTTTATACATGGCCGCGGCCCGGACATTGTCGCCCTGTTGTTCATTCTCGAGCGCCCGGGCGAGGATACGTTCGCCGGCCTCCCTGCCCACGGCGTACGCGGCGGCGAAATGCCGGTCGGCGCCGGCGGTGTCCTTCCGTTCAACGTACCAGCGTACAAGGCCG
>JBFZEY010000317.1:0-5188 GCA_041306625.1 Spirochaetota bacterium
CGTCCCAGTGTCGAAAGCCCGGCGATTATCATACGCGCGGCGCCGTCCATGCCGTGCTCCGCATTATTTACGACGAGATGATAATCGCTCGGATCGGCGCTTTCAAACTTCACGAAGCGCCGCAGGAAATCCTCGCGACTGCGCCCTTTTTCAAGGATCATCTTTTCCGCCTCCTTGCGGGTAAGGCCGCACAGACCGGCGATGCGTTCAACCCTCCACTCCATCGGGGCCACTATCCGTACGTGGTACCCCCTCTCCATCCCCCGGGTGATGGCGCGGCCCGCCCTTCCGACGATAATGACATTTCCATTGGTCGCCAGCGTACGGACCGTTTCTGCAAGGCTCCGGTACACCACCACCTGCGGCGGAAGTTCGCCGAGCGCCGTTTGAAGAAATTCGTCGATCTGTTTACGTGCCGGGGAGGTGAGTGTTTCGAGAAGACTCGAGCTTATTCCAAGGTCTTCCATTATAGCGCCCAGGATCGCCCTGTCATACGCGACCCACAGCGGGGATGGCCGGCGCTCTTTATTGAGTATCTCCGCCGTCTTTTCGGCGACATCAAAGCCGCCGCACCCGTATTCCCGCGAAACGGTCACGAAAGGGCCCGAAAGTCCGGCCGGAACTGCTTCGTTAGCGGTGAGGTCGATCTTTTCCCGCTGCTTCCGCCAGGTTGCGATCTGAGAGTTGATATGCGTCGTTATCGATGATTTTTTCATGGTAACCATATCGTCGCCTCCTGGACTGAAAGATACGGGAGCAACACGGAAAGGGCAAAATAATTGCCGCTACCGGAACACGGCGATCCGTTCTCCCACGCGAACCCGGTCACCCGCCGCGAATGAATCCATGACGACCGCGTTCTTCTGGAAAAGCAGCACGATAGTCGAGCCGAGGTGAAAAGCTCCCAGATCGCCGCCCTTTTCAACGCGGGGTCGCGCGTTCACAGGATAGAAATGTTCGACCCTGCGCCTGAAAGCCCGGTTTGTTTCAACGCCGTCGTAGCTCACGGTAATGCGACCAACATTCATTGCCCCCACTTTTACGACCGTGACCATGCCGCGCCCGGTTTCGATATAGCTTATCAGCCGCTCGTTCTTCGCGAACAGGCCCGGCAGGCTCTTCACCATGTACTCCTGCACCGTAAGCAGTCTTCCCGGCAGCGCGAAGTATCCCGCCACCTCGCCTCCAATCGGCGAATGGATGCGGTGGTAGTCGCCCGGCGACAGGTAGAGCGTGATAAATGAACCATCGATAAAATTCTTATGGTAATCCGACGGGATGAGCTCGTCGAGACGGTATCCCATGCCCTTGGCCTGGAAAACCGTTGCGCCCTCTATCGAGCCGAACTGGTCGATCCGCGCATCCACCGGGGAGACGATTGATTTTTTGCCGCGGTCAAGAACATGCACGCCCGGCTTTAGGCGCCTTGTGAAAAAATCATCAAAACATCCGAAACCGCCGTCGGGACAGACCATCTCATCGGTACGGACGCCGAATTTCGACGAGTACCATGCAATTATCCGGCCCAGGATAAAGGATGGAAGCGCGAGCCTCGCCGCATACCCGAAACACCGCGAAAGCAGGCTCGTAGGGATGATCCTGAAAAGAAATATAGTAAAAGTTTTCATGGGTCCTCTCCAAAACAAAGAGATTCTCCGTCCGGAGGACGGAGAATCAATCAAACGGTAAAAATACCGTATGTCAAGTTTTCCTTATACTGATAAACATAACATCGTAATCGAAGCCGGAGTGATTGGCGAATCCCGACAGTGACTCGATCAGCGCATGGACGATATCCATCGACGTCTCCCCGAGGTTTTCATTCAGGCATTCCACTATCCTGCTCTCACCGTAGGCTATTTTACCGTTTTCCGATGAGACCTCTGAAACGCCATTGGAATAAAAGAGCAGGATATCGCCCGGCTCGATAACGAACGAAATGTCCTTGAATACGTTTCTTTTGGCGAGATCGTTGCCTATCGATGTCTTGTTAAGGACGATAAAACCCTTCTTCTGCGCCTTATACAGGATGGTGTTCAGTCTTCCCAGGGATGAGAGCCGCGCTTTACCGGTCTTCGGCTCTATCTGGAAAATGGTCATGTAGATCAGGGAATTCAGCTCTTCGAGAATACGGTCGAGCTTTGAGACTGTCAGCTCTATAAGGGCCGAAGGAACGATCTTCTTTGACGAAAGCGATTTGACGAGCGTTCTCATCGCGGCCCCCGCGTACGAGGACGCGGCGTCATATCCCGTCACATCACAGCCCGTGATCTGATAGAGGTTTTCGTCGAGATAGAAAGCGTCGATGAAATCACCTGACATCAGCTCAACGGGCAGGTAGACCGAGGCGATGTCGAGGCCATCCACTCCGGCAAAGCGGGGAAAGAGCTTCGCCTGAATTTCACGCGTGCTGAGAAGGCCGTCCCTGTATTTTTCACCTGCGGTGTCGGGATGTCCCTTTGGATCATCCAGTTGCCCCGCAAGCAGCCCCGCCATAAAGGCCCCGACGGCTTTTCCGACCGGGTCAAGCTGCGAGGCTCCCTGCATAACGATATATCCAACACCGCCGTCCCCGTCAAGCGGGAACAGCGAGCAGAAAACGTCACCCCCAGGACCGGAGAGCTTTAAATCGAAGACCGGTGAGCTTTTCGCCGTTTCGAGAACCCCTGTATCGATCATCCGCGCGAGAGCGACGGTCGGGAATGATTCATCAAAAAGCTTTTTGAACTTTGACACATAGCCGCCCTCTCCCTTCACCATCAGCTCGAAACAGCCAATGGAAAGTATACCGCGCAGCGAATCCAGGGAACGCATGAAACGGTCGATGAATGTTTCGTTACCCATTTGTTGTTGTTCTTTCTTACCCGGGGCCGAAACCCGGGCCCGGCAAACACTATCCGCGACAGGCAGCAAATGCAACCGTTTTTTATCTTGCCAAAACTCCTCGTTTCCTGTTACAAAGTCGTTCCGGCCGCGCGGCGTGAGCATTCACGAAGGCCGGCGCCGCTGTCGCCGTTGCGCGATATAAAACAATGCCGCCGACAGGTATCCGGTTATGCGCAAAGCCGGGCACCGGGCGGCGCTCCTGGTACCGTATAATGATCATAGAGCAGATCGAAGTTACAATGATGTCGGTTTTCTGTTATCTACTCTGCGACGAGGAGACACGGGAGGCGGCGCTCATCGATCCGGCCGGCGATTTCGACGACATTTTCGAGGTCGTCTCGCGAAATGCCGCACTGGTGCGGTACATCATCAATACGCACGGTCACTGGGACCACACTTCGGGCAACGCGCACGCCATAAAAAGAACCGGTGCGATGCTTCTCGTCCACGAGGCCGATGCCGAACACGCCCGGAGCGTCCCGGACAGGATACTGTCGCTCGCGCGGGGAGGCGGGGATTCTCCCGGGCCGGTTCGCCTGCTCCACGGCGGGGAGGTCATACCGCTCGGAAGCCGGGAGCTCAAGCTTATTCATACGCCCGGGCACACCCCCGGAGGCATCTGCATTCTCACAGACGGCAACCTGTTCACCGGGGACACGCTCTTCACCGAGGGCATGGGGAGAACCGATATGCCCGGAGGGTCCTACAGTGATCTCATGAACTCCATACAGAACATCATCCTTCGCCTGCCCGATGCCACTAAAATCTGGCCGGGGCATAATTACGGCAGGTTCCCGGTTTCCACCGTTAAGGAGCAAAAGCGGTATTATACCTGATCCCGGAGTAGTGCCTCATGAAGATACTATGCCCTTTTACCGCCGCGGCCCTCATTCTGATCCTCCTGACCGCGGGGAACCTGTTCGCGGAGGAGTCCTATGTTCCGTGGAACGCCGACGTCAGTGTCGGTGACGAAAACCTGCCCGCCCGGCATCCCACCCGGACGGTTCCGCGTCCGGTGTATGGAGGCCCACAGGCGGCGGGTTATCTGCTCATCCGTCTCTTCCAGGTGGTAATCTCACCCCAGGACGGGCCAAACTGCCGGTTCCACCCGACATGCAGCGCCTACGGCGCGGCGGCCGTCGAGCGTTTCGGCCTCCTGGCGGGCTCCCTCCTCGCCGGTGACCGGGTGCTGCGGTGCAATCCATATACGCCGCCCGGCGAAGACCCGCTGCCCCGGGAAATCCTTGGGAGATAACGCCATGCCGTCTAGGAATACGGCGCGATACAAGGCGGCGTCATACCGCCGCCTCTTCGCGGCGGCGACCCTCCTGTTGGCGGCGCCAGGCGTGCTTTTCGCTGCCGGCGACGGTTTCGTTGACCGGCAGGCGTCATTCGTTCGCGGCCTTTACAGAGAGGGACGGTACTTCGAATGCATAGCCGAAACCAGGAGGCTTATGCGATATGTCCCCTCCCCGCGGCGGCATGAACTCGAATACTTCATCAGCGCCAATTACTATCAGGCCCGGCAATACCACACCGTCATACGGCGCCTGACCGCCCCCCCTCCTGCGTCCCAGGACCCTGCCTCGCGCCTCCTCCTCTCGCAGTCCCTTGCACGCCTCGGCGCCTATGCCGAGGCGGTGCGGACCATAGACAGCGCGGACACGTCATGGCCGGAGGGCTCGATGGAACAGGAACGCTTCATCCGGGCCGCCCAGATATCGACGATTGCGGGGGACTTCGATCTGGCATACGATGAAGCTGAAAGGGGCGCGGTGAAATATCCAGCTTCCATCCTCCCGGCCCTGCGCGACGGTCTTTCGGAACACGACACCCTTTCCTCGCGCTCAAGGCCACTCGCCGCGGCGCTTTCGGCCGTGGTACCGGGCGCCGGACAGACATACGCCGGGCGGTATACCGACGCGATCTGGAGCGTCACCGCGGTTCTCGCCCTGGGGGCGGGTACGGCATGGGCCTGGCGACAGGGGCACCGCGGCGCGGCCTTCACCTTCGGTTTTTTCACGACACTCGTCTACGCCGGGGGCGTCTACGGGGCGTGGAACGCCGCCGACAGCTATAACCGCTCGCGGACAGACCGGTTCCGGTCGGGGGTGCTGCACATGGTCCCCGAATACGAGCCGCTGCGGGACGAATATTTCCCCGCGATTTTTCGATAGTGTGCGGGGGAGACGCGGCGATGGCGGGTATAGATACCAGGATGTGCAGGCTTGCGGCGATGTTACTGGCGCTCGCGCTTTCCCTTCCGACCCGGGCGGTCTTGGCGGATGGTGCTGAAATAATC
>JBFZEY010000318.1:0-4485 GCA_041306625.1 Spirochaetota bacterium
GGTCATGGCCTTGATGTATTGCAGATAGAGGCTCAGGAGAAAGCCCGAGGCGAAGGTGGCGCTGTAATTGATAAGCGCGGCGAAATTCGACAGCGCGAAGACCACGTTGTCCCGAAAGAGCGCCATGTTCATGACGGGTGAGGCCACCGAGGTCTCGATGCGGTAAAATGCGATAAGCGCCACCGCCCCGGCCATTGCCAGGAGTATCCCCGCCGCGGACGGCAGGCGGGAGAAACCGTACATGAGCGCGGCCAGGCCGAAGCCGTAGACAAGGGAGCCCGCCAGGTCAAAGCGCTCGCCCCTGGCTTCCGCCCATTCTCCTTTAAGGTAGACGGGCACGAGGATCAGAATCACGATGCCCATCGGCACCGTCGCGAGAAAGATGAAGCGCCAGCCAAGGTGCTGCGTGATAAGCCCTCCAAGAAAGGGGCCCATCGAGAGGCCGAGGTACACCGCCGATACGTTGATGCCCAGTACCTGCCCGCGCCGCTCGGGCGGGAAGACCGATATGAGGATGGGAAGGCCCGTGCCAAAGGTCATGGCGCTGCCGATGCCCTGCGCTATGCGGCAGGCGATGAGCGCGGAGGCCGAGCCCACCAGCGGCGCCAGAATCGATGCGGTGGTGTAGATGCCCATGCCGGCCATAAAGACGCGCTTTCTGCCGTGCATGTCGGCGAAGCGCCCCATGGGGACGAGAAACATCGCCGAGGCGAGAATGAAGGCCGTCGAAATCCAGTTCAGGAGCACCGCGTCGATCGCGAATTCGGCACCGATGGCCGGAAGCGCGATGTTGACGGCCGATCCCATAAAGGGGGTGATGAACGCGGCGAGGGTCGCGATGACGAGAGCGGCGCGCTGCTGTGCGGTGGATTTCATATACAGGACTCCGGCGTGCCAGGGTGTTTACGGCGTGTGATGCTAGCACGGCCACTCTGTATGGCAAGATTTTTTCGACTGTTATCCGGGAATCGTCTTCACTTCCAGCGCGTCATAAGGCTCGTCCGTACGTCGTGAAAATCGTTCCACTGGAGGTAGGGCTTTCCGGTGTGGTCGAGGAATCGGGCGAGGCCGTCGCGGGCGAAGACGAGCGTGCTGGCGGCCGCCATGGTGAGGTCCGTGGGGCCGTCGCCGATGCAGACGGATTCCAACGGAGCATAGCGTGCTATGACGTCGGCCTTGGCCATGAGCTCGCCGTCACGCTCGAAATCCGAGAAAACGCGAAGACGCTCGCCGGATGTGTCCACGTCCGGGGCATGGATGGCATGGATGCGCGCTACGAGGAGGCCCAGGCGCGAAGCGACCATGCCGCGCAGGCCGCCGGAAATGATGATTAAGGGAACTCGTTCCCCGTCAAGGTAATCGATCAGTTCGGTAAAGCCGGGGCGGATCGGAATGGTGCGAACATACTCGAGTATCTCCGGGTAGCGGGCCGCGGGGATCGAATCGACTATGCGGCGCACGCCCTCGCGGATGGACATTCGCAGGGCGTGCATCTCGGGCCCCACCTCGCGGTAAATCTCCGGGGCGAAGCGGCGGAACATGCCGAGAAAGCTTTCCTCGGAGGTTACGGTTCCGTCGAAATCGCAGAAAACGGCGCGGCGCAGAACCGTGGCGCCGGGGGGCGGCATTTTTATTTCCATAATATTTTCGCCGGGTTGCGCTGCGGCAGCCGATGGAAGCGGTGGCGCGGGTGGCCCAGCATTACGGCGCCGAACCCTGCGTGGCCATCCGGAAGTCCGATCGCCTCCGCCAGCGGCGTATAAAGCCCGAGCGCCGCTTCGAAGAATCCTGCCCAGCAGCTGCCCAGCCCCATGGACGGCGCGGCGAGCTCGAGGTAGGCAAGCGCGATGGTGCCGGCGGTGCGCGCCATCATGCTGTCCTTCGGCGCATGGCAGATGACCAGATGTGGCGCACCGCGGAGCACCGCATCCACGCCCATTTCCCAGCCGGCGATGATAAGGTCCATGTGCACGGCACGGGCCTGCTCGGGGAAATCGCGCAGGATGATACGCATCCAGTCTATGACGAGTCCGGCCAGCCGATGCGTCTCGCCTTCCGTGTGCACAACCAGCCACTCGAGCGGCTGCGAGTTATGGCCCGAAGGGGCGTGGCGGGCGATGTCGATAAGCCGTTCGATAATCACGCGGTCGACCGGTTGTTTCTTATAACCGCGAATGGAGCGCCGCGCGCGAAGGAATCGTTCGGCCTGATCCGGATTTAAGGGATCGCCTGTTATGACCGTACAGTTTTCCACGGGCATGGCGGCGAGCGAGAGCGCTCCGTACGGGCATACGGCGACACAGTGCCCGCAGGTGATGCAGAGCTCCCCACCGCCGCGGACCGTTTCGGGCAGTGAACGCCGGTCGGCAAGAGCGATGATGCGGGCGGGGCATTCCTCTACGCAGGCACCGCAGCGCGTGCATCGCGCGTCATCAACGACAAATAGATTCATTCTCTGTCTCCGATATGAATTTCCACGCAGTGTTGACCGGGAAGAAAGCGGAAGCAAGCAGAAAAAGGGGACTGGAAATCTCTTGACGCATTAACGCTTCCTGCTATTATATCGGGCGGGCGGAAAAGCACAACAGGAGCATCGGTTGATGGATGACGAGTTGATGGATATTGAGGACGAGCCGGCCCTTGATGCCGCGGAGGTGATCGACGCGGCCGACGCGGCGGCGCGCTCCATCGAGGAGCTGATCGGCAGGATCTTCGAGTACAAGCACCGCCTGATGGAACGGCTGCTTGCGGACGGCATCGGACACACGCGGTTCAGGGAGGGCCCTGCGGGACGCATTCCCGAATCGTGGCGCGTGGTGCCGCTGCAGGAGGTGCTCGTCGGAGGGAAGATCGTGGAAGGACCGGCCTCCCTTCCGGAGCCTGCCGACGGGGCGGTGACGGTCCCGGTCGTCACCCCCGAGAGCATAGGCTCGCTCCGGCTGCACGAGAAGCGTTGCGGCGCAGTCGCGAAGGACCGCGCCAAAAAGCTTGCCGGTTACGCGCTCACCGGTTCCGATGTCGTCATGGCGGTCAAGGGCGAGTATGCGGGCGCCTGCGCGATCATGCCCGTCTTTTTCGAGGGGGGCATAATTGGCCCGGGATGCATCCGGCTCTCCGCGGACACCGGGCTCTGCGAACCGTTCTTCCTGAATAACGTGCTGCACTCATACTTCCAGTCGGGCGTACTCTATACGCTGAACGTGGGTAGCGGCGAGATGTCGATCGACCTCGAAATGCTACGACGCCTCATGATAAAACTTCCGCCCCTCCCGGAACAGAAACGGATTGCCGACATTCTGCTCTCGCTCTCCGGCGAGATCGTGTCTGGGGAGGACGCGCTTATAAGGGTGCGGTCTATCCGGGGCAACTTTATCAGCGCCGAAGACGAATAAAAAATAATAGACATTTTTACGGTTTCTTGCATACACCCATTGCAGTATCGATGGAGGAATCGTCATGCATACTCTGGGCATTAATATAGGCTCGTCGAACGTCAAGGCGGTCATGTTTGACGACGACACGTTCCTCTGGAGCGACGTTGTGCCGCACGAGGGGAATTTTCTCGAAACCTTGCGAAAAATGCTCGCTTCGAAAACCATGCCGGAAGACGTGCGCGTGCTTGCCACAGGGACCGAGGGGCGATATCTGCTTAACGTCGCCACCGTCATCGAGCCGCTCTGCGTGGAGGCGGCGCTTCACGACATCGATGAAAACGTCGACGCGGTCGTCTCCCTCGGCGGAGAGGATCTGGTCGTCTACACCATCAACGGCGAGAAGCGGATAATAACGAGTTTCTCCGGAAATAAATGCGCATCCGGTACGGGAGAGTTCTTCAAACAGCAGCTCGGGCGCATGGACCTGGGCCTGGACGCGGTCGACCGAGTCGAGCCCGACAGCAGGGTCTACAAGCTTTCTGCGCGCTGTTCGGTCTTCATGAAGAGCGACTGCACACACCGACTGAATAAGGGCGAGGCCACCAAGGGCGACATCATCCTCTCGCTCAGTAACGTCATGGCGATCAAGGTGGCCGACTTTCTTAAAAGAGCCCGAATGGAGCGCGGCCGGGTGATGCTCACCGGCGGCGTGACGCGCAATCCCTACATCGTGGCCTTCCTGTCCGAGAAGCTCCCCGACGTGGAATTCGTCGTCCCCGGAACGGCACCCTTTTTCGAGGCGTACGGGGCGGCGCTCCTGGCGCGCGAAACCGGCAGCGTCCTTCCTCCCGCCGACCGCCTCATCCGCGAGCACAGCGTGCAATTCGCCCGCTTCAAGAGCCTCAGATCCGCCGAGGGAAGGGTGACCTTCGTTCCGTCGCGTAAGACGAAGGTTCGCGCCGGACGCGAGTACATCCTCGGCGTCGACGGCGGTTCGACGACGACGAAGGCCTGCCTTATCGACATCGAGTCCCATGAGATAACGGCGTCGTATTACGGCCGCACCCACGGCGATCCGGTTAAAGCTCTCAAGCAGTGCATAGAAGAGATA
>JBFZEY010000319.1:0-10581 GCA_041306625.1 Spirochaetota bacterium
TCGGGCGACGACCGCTTTCGTCTGCTCGGGGAGGCCCTGGAGGCCCATAACCGCGGTGATTCCATGGTGTTCATGTCCGCCGAGGCCGACCCGTTTTCCAAGAGCGGAGGACTCGCCAACGTGGTCTACGAACTTCCCCGCGAGCTTGCCGCGCTCGGAGAGGTGGTGTACGTCATTACCGGGTTCTGGCGCGGCGGCGATGAAAAGTCCGGGGCCAAAATGCGTTCGGCGGTCGAGCGCTACGACGTGCGCCATACCGGCACGAACGTGCGTTTCAAGATAATGAATGCCGAATACGAGGTGGGCGTATACCGCGGAATCGTCGACGGCGTGACTTTTTTTCTGCTGGAACACCACGAGTTTTTCGACGGCCTCTACTGGGGAATAACCTCCGAGGAAAAGCTCCGCCGCCGGATAGCCTTCGCGCGCGCGAGCGCCGAGGTCATCACCACCTTCGGCCTGCGTCCCCTTTTTACCTTTACCAACGATGCGTATACAGGACTTTTCAACGGAATCGTGCGAAGCGATCATGTGTACGCTACTAATCCGAATTTCGCGCGCACGACCTTTCTGCACGTCGTCCACAACGGAGGCTGGCAGTATTTCGACGCCTACCACCGGCACGAGCGGGGCTTCGACCTGTTCCAGCTCTTCAACCTGCCGTCATGGAAGGCGGTCGACTTCGTCGATCCGGTGTATCACGACCGCCTCAGTTGCATGGCTTCGGGCATCAGGTTCGCCGACAGGGTGATTACGGTAAGTCCGAGCTATGCCCGCCAGATCGAGTACGCCTGCGATGGCCTGGAGCACATTCTTTCAAATGTCATCGGGATCAGCAACGCAGTCGGCAGGGACTTCGCGCGGAGGCTTTCGGACGCCTTCAGGGACTCGGGGTTTGTGCAAAAGCAGTATCCGCGGCTCATCGAGACCCTGCATAAAGACGCCGCCCTCATGAAAAAGGTCTCGGCACGCTGGCCGGAAATGACCGCCGGCATGGATGCCGTGGA
The DNA here is from genome assembly GCA_041306625.1 of Spirochaetota bacterium. Classification (GTDB taxonomy): domain Bacteria; phylum Spirochaetota; class UBA4802; order UBA4802; family UBA5368; genus MVZN01. The sequence goes on from JBFZEY010000319.1 coordinate 1,008, forward strand.
TAAAATCACCGGCGATGCACGACGATATGCGGCCGTACGCGCGCGGAATAAAATGATGCTTCAGCTGGAGCGGGGCCTGACGGTGGACCCGGACGCGGTGCTCTTCTGCATGATACACCGCATCACCGAGCAGAAGGGCTTTCAGCTGGTCCTGGACGCGTCCGAGGGTCTCTTCGCCCGACTGGGCTATCAGGCGGTCCTCGGCGGCTCGGTGTCTTCCGGAGACCGTCGCGGCGAGGATATTGCACACGGGCTGTACCTGCTTACCGGGTATTACCCCCGCAATGTCAGCGTGTCCTTCGGCTTTCAGGACATAGCGGTGCCACTTTTTTCCTCGGACATTTTCTGCATGCCGTCGATGAGCGAGCCCGGGGGGATCTCCCAGCTGGAGGCGTTCGCGGCGGGGTGCCTGGTGGTTGCGCGCGCCACGGGAGGGCTTCGCGATACGGTGTTTCCCGTGCGCACGAAAGACGGTGTCCTCGAGGGCAATGGCTTCCTTTTTACCGATTTTAATGCGACCGCTTTTTACGATGCCATGGAACGGGCCCACCAGTTCGTCCGTTCGGGGGACGAGGCCGCGCTCTATCGTGCGGGGATGAATGCGATGTCGTCGATCTATTTCTGGGACCGTCCGGCCAGAAAATATATAGAATCGGTATATGCGGTAAAGGAGATTATCAGGATAGTCGAATAAAAAAAGACGGGATAGTGGATATCCCGTTTGTCACATAAAGCCTTCTCGGTTATGCCTGTACGGCGAGCGGGAAGACCGTTGAGTGTTAAATGATCTGTGGTTACTATCGTCAAGGTTCTATGCGGACTTTAGCGAAAACCGGGCGCGGTTCCGGAAAAATTAACGAGCGGAAGGCATGTCTCCCGCTTTCGGCGCTGCTGGCCCTGTGCCTGTGTGCATGTGTTTCCCCGGACGGCGGTGCCGGTGTTCCCGTGGGGAAGGTAATGAAAAGCATGACCGGCGAACCCGTGGTTCCGAGGGAGGCGAACCGGATCCTCGTTTACGACTTTCGGGGCTCTCCGGGAGACCGGTCGCTTTGCACCACGCTGGGCATTCGGGTACGGGAGCTCCTGGCGGCCGACGGCAGGCTGGCCGTTGTAACCGATGAGGCACAGGCCGACCTTGCGCTTGAGGGGGTCGTGACCGGTCATGAGACACGGCCGCTGCGTTACAACGAAATGGGTCAGGCCGTAGACAAGCGGATGCGGATTACGGCGTCGGTGCGCCTGTTCGACCGGAATAAGAAAAGGGAGATATTTTTTGAGCGCGAGATCCAGGCGTTTGAAGAGTTTTCGGACATAGAGCCGCCGGTCGTCCCCGAGGCGGCGGCTCTCGATCGTGTTATTGACGCACTTGCGAAGCGGATAGCACAGCAGACAATGCGGGGCAGCTATACCGGGCTTCTCACGCCGGTTGAAAAAGGCAGGAAGTGATATGGAAAAAAAGCGGTTTCCGGTCGCCAGGGAGCTTTACGCGGACCTTGATAAAAAAAGCGTGGCGCCCGCCTACCTCTTCCTCGGCGAGGACGAGGGCGAAAAGGACAAGGCCGTAAGGCGCATCGCCGCTCTTGTTCTGAGCGGATCCGGTGCGGAATATTCGCTCGGGCGCTTCCACTGCGAGATGAACGAGCTTATGCAGGCGGCCGATTTTGCGCTTAACGGATCCATGTTCTCCGACGCCAGGATATGCGTGCTGCTGAACGTCGATGCGGTCCCGGCGGGTGCGGCAAACGCCGCCCTTATGGCCGAGATCTTCGTCTCGCTTTCTGATTCCAGGGTGCTGGTGATGACGACCCGGGCCAACAGGCCTCCCCGGGGAGTGGAGGCGGACGCCGTGCCCGGAATGAAGGTGTACCACTTCTGGCCACCGTTCGAAAACGATCTCGTCGCCTATATCGTACGGGCGCTCGAGCCGGAGGGAATTTCCATCGACGCCCGTACGGCTCGCGCTCTTATCGGGCTCCTCGGAAGGGACGTGCGCGCGGTGGACGGCGCGCTCGAAAAGATCAGAAACGCCGGAGTCGCCAGGCTGACCGAGGAGACGGTACGCTCGGTCGTCGGAGGGGAAAAGGACTATTCGATTTATGAGTTTGTGGAGGCGCTGTACCGCGGCGACAAATCGTCGCTTCGACTGTTGAAAAATTTAATTGAAAACAACTGCCCGGAGCTTTTAATATTGAACCAGATGGCGCGGCAGGCCGATTCCATCGAGCGGTATCATCTGGCGGTGCGCGCCGGAGATGGAGAGGATGATGCGCTTCGAAAGGCGTCCGTGCCGCCGCGCGCGGGCAAAGCGTTCCTTGAACTGGCGCGCTCAAACCCGATCATAAAAATAAAACGGATATACCCGCTGCTCCGAAAGGCGGATTTTTCCCTAAAAAGCTACAGGGTATCAAAAAACTTTGTGGCCGGTCCGCTGTTCGACCTTTCGCGCGAGATGCTTGCGCTCGAGGCCGCGCCGGCGGCGGTATAACCGTACAGCGGATATTATGGATTTTCTTCAGACAATCGATGCGAATAAAAGCAGGTTCCAGCGCTACAACGAAATCAAGTTCCAGCGATTTCAACAGCTGATACCGAACCCAAACATCAAACGGGTTATCAACTCCATTCCATTTCTTCTTTCCACGAACGACAGGCGTCTGCCGGGCTATGTCGAGGGTGATGTTCCGGGCGGTGTCTGGCGATACGCGATCGACGACGAGACCAAGCGGTACATAAAGGGGCGTTTTCCGACCGTAAGGACCGATGTGACGCGGCGGGACCCGTTTGTCGAGATGCTCGCCGTCATGGGGAGCGTGGGCACGGTCGCGTATAACAAGAAATCTGATTTCGATTATTGGGTTTGCGTCAACAGAAGATCTGTGACCGCCGAACAGTTCGACGGCTTCAGGAAGAAGGTGGAAGGCGTTCAGAGATGGGTCTCCAAGGAGATAGAGCTTCCGGTGCATCTGTTCATCAACGACATCGAGAGTGTCAAGCAGAACATCTTCGCCGAGGACGATGAAGAGGCCTTCGGCACCACGGTGGGGGCCGTTCTAAAGGACGAGTTTTTCAGGAGCTCGATTCTGGTGGCCGGCAAAATACCCTTCTGGTGGGTTGTTCCCAAGTTCGCCAGGGATGATGAATACGACGAGCTGTATGATCGCCTGCCGGACAACATGAAGGAAGAGTTTGTGGATCTTGGAAACCTCTACGAGATATCGAGGGAGGATTTTCTGGGCGCCGCGCTGTTTCAGATCATCAAATCGCTCGGCAATCCTTTCAAATCGATTATTAAGATCGGGGTGCTCGAAAAATATATCTTCGGCACGGTGGACTCGCCGCTTCTGAGCCAGAAGATAAAAGTCAATATCCTCCGAGAAAATCTAGACAACTCGGTGGTAGATTCGTACCTGCTTATGTTCAACGAGGTCTTCGAATATTACAGCGCGACGCTCGACGACAAGGAGCTCGTCGACATCCTCAAGCGCAACCTCTACCTGAAGGTCGATCCGCAGATATCAAAATACGTCGGCATCAAGGACAAGAAGAACATCCCCTACAAGGTGGCGGTGATGTCTCGGTATGTGAGGGTGTGGGGCTGGGACATCAACACCATCCGCGACCTCGACAATTTTGAAGAGTGGGACTTCAACAAGGTAATGGCCTTCTGGGACGCGGTGAAGCGCTTCATGCTGCTGAGCTACCAGAAGATCGCCACACAGCTGCCCTCGCTAAAGCTCGAAAAGAAAATTTCAGAAACCGATTTCATGCTGCTGAGCAGGAAGATCAAGACTCATTTCGCGCGCGAGCAGGACAAGATCGACAATTTCATCACCTTCAAGGACACTCCATCTGAGGCCATCCTGTACATCGAGCCGGTGAGCCAGGGCATCCACGAGGTTGAGTGGCGGCTGTTTAAAAGAAATAAAAGCGAAAAGGACACTTTCCTCTCGACGACCCTTCGGGTCGAGAAAAGCCTGCTTCGCCTGCTCATGTGGATGGCGGTCAACGGTGTGTACGATCCGGTCTTTTCGCGGATTAACATCCAGTCGGGTTACACGAGGGTCAATCCGACGGCCGTAACCGAGCTTCTCAACCAGGTTACCGCACTCTTCGCCGGAGACGGCATACGGATCAGGAACAAGTATTTTCTGGAACCGGCGTTCGGTCTTGTGAACGCGGTCATACTGAACTTCAACAGGGAGAATGCCGAAACCATACAGACCGTCCACCACCTCTACTATACCAGCTGGGGGGAATCGTATATCAAGGAGTACTCCTCGGAAGAGGAGATCGCACGCATTCTCGGTCTTGTCGTTCGCGATGGCATCCACCAGAAAAGAAACTTTGATGCGTATTGTGTGGTACACGCACCCGAACCGTTTAAAAAGCTATATAAGCGGATCAGCACAATGTTCAAGGAGGCCTACTCGTTTATCATAGAGGGGGCGGAGGGAACGGACATGCGCTTCGTGACCCAGATGAAGGACAGGTTCGTGCTGATTTCCCGCGAGGGGAAAAAAGTGACGGCGTACATCTATTCGGGACTGGTGAAACTTTTAACGTCGCTCACGCTGAAGGCCTCACGCTCTGTCCGTTACCGCTTTTACGCAGATGATGGCCCCCTGGTGGCCTTCGAAGCGATCTATCAGCTCTTTCGTCCCTCGGGGATTACGGTGGTCTATGAAGAGAAGGATGACCACATGGTGGTTCACGTAATCAACGAATCGGGCGACTTTTTCACCTATATTAAACGCCGTTCAATTCGCGATGCTGTGCTGACCGCAATGTTCGATTTCTGCCGCAATCTGGAAAAGCGGCTTTCGCGAGATGGTGCTATAACGCCCGCGGTAGGACCAACACGCGTTTTTTCGTTGAAAGTCGACAGGGTGGGCAAGATCACGATTTTGGATGACACGCAGAACGTGGAACATTTGTATCTGACCGGCTATAAGAATTCCCATGCGCTTTCAGCGACCGTCGCGCGGCATATGGGCGAGGAGACATTTTACGACATCCAGTTTCCCGATAACGTATCGTCCGGTTTTATGACGTCGAGGGATCTGTACAGCGCGAGGGAAAAGGCAAATGAACTCAAGGTCAAGGGCTTTGGGACAAACGCGCTGCTGCGCGATATCGTTTTTTCCGATCTCACACAGGAGGAGGCCGCCTGCGGCAGCACCCCGTATCTGCTCGAGAAGTACAGGATCGAATTGCTGATGGAAGGCAATAAATAGACGAACGACGGATCAGTATTCCCCGCCCGGAAAGTTGTCCTTGAAGAATTTCACCTTGCGCTTGTCCTTGTCGGCATCGCCCTTGGCGAGCGTACCTTTCTCAAGCGCTATGTCGAGGAGCTTTATCGATTCGTCGGACGGTTTTTCGTCGTCATCATCGTCCGGGCGCAGAAGTTCCCTGATCGGAACGTCATCGGACACCTTCTGGATGCTTTCAATTTTCCGGTCTATTAGATCCTGTGTCATCAGCGGAACGTCATCGGGGTCGATGTCGTCCGACCTGTCCCTTCTTTTCGCCGGTTTCTGGCGGGGCTTCGCAAGGGCCGCCTTTTTCTTCCCGACCGCTGGCCCGGAAGGCTCCTCTTCCACCGTTTCTACTTTTTTGCCCTCGATCGCCTCGACCATGTATTCCGGCGGATTGTCGATCTTCAGTTCAAGCATCTTGATCCGTTCGCCGAGAAGGATATTGATCTGCTTTTCGATGGAGAGGTAGATTGGAGTCGTGAACGATTTGTTGCGCTGGAGCGATTTTTCCATCTTGCGAAGGTCTTTTATATCGCTGTCGATTAGTTCGATCTTTTTCAGGACGTGGACAACTTTCATGATTCCGCTCCCTGTATGATGCTGGTATGCGATTCCCTACTTGACTGAAACGAGCACCGGCCGTGTTGTACCGGGTCGTGCGGAGGGGCCGCTTTTTCTGTAATAAGATAAACGCACGCTCGGTAAAGTCAATTATCTTATTAGAATAAGCTTATAAAATTAAAAGATGATCGTCTGATCCTTTTCCACGGAGAATTCCACACGGCAGTGAGGGCACTGGTAGGTCCCGCTTCGCCTGATGCGAACGAGGCCGCCGCACTCGGCACATTCGACCACCAGCGCCTTTTCAAATCCGTCACCGGCCTGAATGGACGGCACCACCGACCCGTCCGACGCGGCAATCGCATCGGCGTGTTCATTATTTTCCGGTCTGGCAGGCGCCGGCTGACGCTCCAGGGGACGGACGGCGTCGGAGCCTTTTCCCGCCCTGCGATCGGCAATGACGCCTTCAGCCTCGTCGACAGTGCCCGCGATATCGATCGCCCTGTCGAAGCCGATAAGCCTGAAGAGGGAGAGCATTTCGCCGGGGAGATTGCAGACGACAAGCGCTCCATGCCGGGAAGCGATCGAGCGATGAACATGGAGGATCATGCCGATGCCCGCGGAGCTTGCGTATTCCAGGCCGGACGCGTCAAGAATGATGAATGGCACCGCATCACGGGCAAGGCCGTCAATCGCGTTCTCGAGGGCGGGGGCGGTCGCCGAAGTTAGCGGTCCCCTCGGTGTTACGACGGTTGTTTCTCCTGAGCCCGGTTCGGTATGATCGATCAAAAGCATGGGTACCTCTCACTTGATTATGGGAATGGCATCCCGGATCGCACTGCCGGTTGTGCGTGCGGCAGCCTTACCGCGCGCCAGCCCTGATTTAGGGGGCCTCGACCGACCTGTGCCGCGGCTTAACGCCCCTTCGCGGAACCCGGAGTCGGCGCCGCCCGCGAAGGCCAGGGCGGGCATGCGCTGCACGCGCAGATACAGCATCAACGAAACAATCAATGATACCAGGAGCGATCCCAGAAGCAGCAGCGTGAGGAGCTTGCGCGTGCCGGCGGCGGTGCTGGTAATAATTGAATATACCGGGTCCTTGGAAATAATGAAATTAAAAGTGCCGACGGGTCTACCGTTGGAATAGACAGCGCGGGTGGCCAGCCAGCCGGTGCTGCCGATGGCGGGATAGAGAAATCTTTTAATGAACTCGCGCTGCCGTCGGTCGAACGGCACGGAGCGCGCGATGATATTGTATTCAACGAAATGGACTTCATTCGTCCTTCCCGCCAGGGGAAGGAATATCTGATCGCGGTTGTAGGTGAACTCGTCCCCGGCGATGTTTCCGGCAACGGCTTTCTCGCCCTCGAGGCTGGAATGGGCCATAATCGAGCCGTCGGAAAGCGTGAAAAAGGCCACCATCCCGTTGCCCCCTTTTATCTTTTCGCGCAGAAGCAGCCTGAGGCTGCCGTAGTTCTTTCGGGCGTGGCTGAGCTCGGCCACGCTTCCCAGTACCTCGATGAGCTCGGTCGAGTGTTTCCGCGTGGCGTCTATGGTAGAGCGGATGGCCCCCGAACAAGTGTAATAAAAGTAACCGGCCGCCGTCGCTATCGAAAGCGCCGCGAGCAGTAATAGCATCACGAAAAGAACACCCCATGGGAAGCCGCGCTGTGTATCGGTAACATGCATTATAGGAGATCACCCGCCGCGGGCTTTTACCCGCCGAATTTGTCCGCCGGCCGCGTCTCCCGCCGTGCCTTTTCTGCTCAAAAAGGCGAGGCGGAACGATCGTGGCACAGGCCGCATCATGGTATTAATTTCGGAAAATTAGGCCCATTAGTACAGTATAGTTTTTTCATTGCGGCCCTGAACCGGATGCTGGCAGGATGATTGCACGCGGGTGCCGTCGAATTGATATGTTCAGGCATGACCGGGACTTTGACCGTGGCGAAAGCCGTCAGAGTTTGTGGTGCCCGACGGTTGAGTTAGGTAAGGGGGTGGACCTACGTGGGTATGAAGGTTTTCATGCAGGGCGATGAGGCGCTTGAGGAATGGGACTGGGGGTCGGCGAAGCCGACCGGAAGGGTGGTGATGCGCTCACGAGCACACCTCGAGGGTGTGCCTCACGAGGGTGTGCATCTCTGGAGAGTGAGCACCGCTGCCGGTACTCCCGGGGTGCTGTTTCAACAGCGTTCGAAACATAAGGAACAATATCCCGACTGCCTGGATATTACCGTGGGAGGCCATGTTCTCTTTGGGCATAACGAGGGTAAAATACAGAAGGAGTCCTCGGAGGAGATAGGCATCTCCCCCGCCGATGAAGAACTTATCGATCTGGGATATTATCGCTACGAGGAGCGTATGCCGACACTCTTTCACCGCGAGTTTCAGCGCGTCTATCTTCTTCTCGATAACAGGCCCCTGTCCGCATATCGCTTTATGGACGGCGAGGTAACGGGCATCTACGCCGTGCCGCTGGGGAATCTGGAGAGGCTTTTTGATGGCGATTCCACCTTCAGTATAGAAGGATTTAACGGGCGCGAGATGACGACGCGCCTTGTGGGGAAGGCGGACTTCCATCCACTCCTCTTCGCGCCGTCCATGGCAGTCTACATGGAAGTACTGTTCCGTGCTATCCACGAGCTGGTCGCAGGCGGGTGCGTGTCGGCCGGAATGCCGCCGGCGGTCGGGTGAGCATGCGCGAGATTTCCTACGAGGAAGCGCGCTCGCTCCGGGCGGCGGTGTTCGTTGATGTCAGGGCGCCCGTTGAATATTTCGCCGACCATATCCCCGGTTCGATCAACGTGCCAATATTCGACGATGAGGAGAGGGCGCTGGTCGGAGCCCTGTACCGGACGCACGGGCAGGAGGTGGCCATCGTAAAAGGGACGGAGATCGCCGGGAGCAAACTTGCCGGCATGGTGGAAAGGCTCTCGCGCATAAAAGGGCGCGATATCGTGATCGCGTGTTTTCGCGGCGGGATGAGGTCGAGCACGCTGGCGTCACTTCTTGAGAGCCTGGGTATTCCCGTATTAAAGCTCAAGGGAGGATACAGGGAATACCGGCGCTATGTCCGTGGGCGGATCGATTCACTCGAACCCGCGGTGCCGCTTTTCGTGCTGCACGGCCTCGCCGGCACCGGTAAGACCAGAATTATCCGAAAGATTGGAAACTCGATAGACCTCGAAGCGATGGCGGGCCACCGCAGTTCGGTTTTCGGAGCCCTCGGGCTTTCGCCCAGTTCACAGAAAATGTTCGAGAGCCTTCTGGTGGAGAGGATCGACTCCCTGGGCGGGCATCCGTACGCCATAATCGAAGGTGAATCACGAAAAATCGGTGACGTGCACATGCCGTCTCGATTGCTGGAGCGTATGCGTCGATCATCAGGAATACTGGTCCGCGCCTCGATGGAGCGCCGCGTGCAGAATATTTTAGCGGAGTACCCGCGCGATGCCGACCCAGGAAGCGTTCGGAACATTGTGCGCTCGCTGGCGAACCGCATCGGGAGCCGTGCCGCCGGTACGCTCGTCGACCTGTTCGAGCGCGGCGAGTTCGAGGACTTCACGGCCCTTCTTCTTGAAAAATACTACGACCCGCTGTACGCCCACAGCCTGGAGCGCATGAGTTTCATCGCCGAGGTGGATGCCGGGGACGTTGACGAAGCCGCGCGGTGCGTCATTGAGACAGTGCGAAAGCGGATATAAATTTTTTAAAATTATACTTTACAGCCCGTTTGTTTCGGTATACATCGAGTG
>JBFZEY010000320.1:0-2810 GCA_041306625.1 Spirochaetota bacterium
CGTCATCCGGCCGGCCGCCGCCCGGCTGCGGCGAGCTATTCCGCCTAGCGCAACATCTCGATAAAGGCCTCGAAGCGCGTCGAGAGCTGTCCCTCCGACGGAAGGTCCTGCTCGATTTCCATCAGCATGCTCGGGACGCCCTCGCGATCCAGCATCTCTTTCATGTACGGATAGTCGAAGGAGTGGGGATCGCAGAATTTCAACAGTAAAAAGATAACGCCCGACGCCCGGTGCTCCTTCGCGATACTCACGATATTGTCGCCCCTGGCCGAAACGGATGAATGCTTGGCCGGGCACACGACTCGTTCGGTGAACCGGTCAGCGAGGGCCTCGATGGGCTCGCCGTCCTCGGACACCAGGCCTTCGAACTAGCGAGACCCGGTGCACAGATCGTCCCATACCACCGCACCGCCCGATTTCTCGATTATCGAATAGATGTCGGCATGGTCGCAAAGCCCGCCGCTAACCACGATGCGTTTCTTTGAATCGGCCCGCACGGTTTTCGCTTTTTCCAGCTCGGCGGCAACGGCCGTAAGTTTTTCCGCTGCCTCCGCCCGATCCATGATCATCGCGCCTTTAACGAGTGCGTATACATCCGCTCCATCTATCAATGCGGGATTCGCGCTTCGCATCCGGTATATCGTACCGAGCGCGCGCTTTATCGTGTTGAAGGTTTTGATTGACTTCGAGAGCTGCGCGTCGGTAATGCTCTGGCCCAGCCCCATTTCGAGCTCGCGGCGAAACTTCCGCAACACGTCCGCCATATACTTCCTGGCACTGGGCGTGTCGAGCTTCACCGGCAGCACAACGTCGGAATGAAAGCTGAATTTCAGATTGAGACGCCAGATGTCCGAGAGCCGCTGTATGGAATCGCAGGTATGCGGAAACACCGCACCGTCGAGAAACTCGAGCCTTCCGGCAAGGGCCTCCTCGAGCACACCGCGCACCAGTGAACAGCTGTACGCCTGCAGATGGGCGTCCGCGTGTGCGATGGCCGAGCGGGTGCCGAAAAGTCTGAGGGGATGTACCCCGGCGGCGTGAATGATCTCCTCGGGCGTATACGAGCAGAAGTATCCGAGGATCTTTTTCCCGGAATCCTTTTTAATCCGCCGCGCATACCCGTTGCTGTCGTTGATTACGTCGTGAAATTGCCGGATTGTATTCATGCACTCTCACCCTGCCATTTGGAATTACGAGGACGCCGGCCGCACCGGCCCCGGGCGAGCATCCCGCCCGTTGTACGGCGACGAAATTTCGTACTTGACATCGTACGACATTATCGTACGATGTTCTATTATTACAGCATGGCTGCCGGTATGTCAATAAGATAAGCGCATTAAAATAAAAATAATTCGGTCACCGCGGGAAGGAAATCTACAATGGCAAAACAAAGACGGCTGATTCAATCCATCAAGAGGGCCTCGGATATACTCAGCATCTTCATGCAGGAAAAGCGGACAATGGGCATTACGGATTTCGCCCACAGGCTCTCGCTGCCGAAAACCACCATCTCGAGCATCGTCCAGACCCTCGAAGCGCTGAAGTTCCTGGAAAAGGACCACATCACCTCAAAATACCGCCTTGGTTCCGCCCTCTTTCAGCTGGGGATGAAATACGCGACGAACATGGATCTGGTCATCACCGCGCGTGCGTGGATGGAGCGGTTGTGCTTTCAATTCATGGAGCCGGTGAACGTAGGCATGCTGGTCGGCGACAGGGTTATCGTGGTGCTCAGGGTCGAACCTGAAAACCGGTTCATGGTCTTCCCGCGGGCCGGATCGGCCATACCCGTGCATACCACCTGCATCGGCAAGCTCCTCCATGCCCACCTGGACCCCGACGAACGGAGCACCATTCTCGAGAATTACTCTTTCGAGAAACTCACGGCCAATTCCATCGATAATCGCGCGCGCTTTCTCACGGAGCTTGACACGATCAAAAAGGAGGGGGTCGCGTTCGACAACGAGGAATCAATAATAGGGCTTGCGGGCATCGGAGGACCGATCTTCAATTACACAGGACAGGCAGTGGCCGCTTTCGTCATTACCGGCAAGGCGGAAAACATACGCAAACAGCGCGAAAAGATGATTACCGCGGTGCGCTATACTTCAATCCAGGTTTCGACACAGTTGGGCTATACACCGTAAATAGGAGGCGAAGCAACTCTCCTGTGCTGCAGAACAAAGGGTTCCCTCCCATTGCTCCAGGGTCCGATAGTAGTAAATATGACTATTACCGCTGAATAAAAAAATGCTTGCCGAATGTTGGTTAATTGGCTATACTTTATTAGCACTCTACACCAGTGAGTGCTAATATCGGGCAGGCTGATGCCGGCTGATATATTTCAAGCACCTCCCCATGGCAACATGGGGATTTTTTTATATCCTCCACTGGTCGCGGAGTACTTCCATCTCGAGCTCGTAAAAATACTCAGCTACGGCCTTCTCTATCGAGGCATGGAGGGCGGGCAGTTTCGGCCCCATGGAAGGATTCGCTGCCAGCAGCTGTTTTCGGATATGCCCGGCAAAGGCGTCCAGCGGGGGGATCATATAGTTTTTGACATAGGTATACTGTTTCCAGTCCTTTTCCTTCTCATATGCGGCCATTTTATGGCGCATCATCGCCCCGAGGCGATACACCTTTTTATAGAACTCCAGAATATCGTCCGGACCGGAATCCTTCAGCGCCGCAGCCAGCGCCTTTTCCCTCGCCGGTACGTTCGTTTCGCTGAATGAATGCGAGTGGATATAATCGAGGCCTACCTCCTCGTCGAATCCGTAACCGTAATCGAGGGCTTCGGTGGTTTTCTC
>JBFZEY010000321.1:0-3320 GCA_041306625.1 Spirochaetota bacterium
ATGGGATCGAAACATTTGAAGGCGATCGTGATGGAGCCGCACACCGGCGCCGTATCGCTCGCCGATCCCTCCCGAATGAAGGAGCTCGTAAAGGAGCTCACCCCGCGGATTAAGGAGTATCTGATGTCGCAGGTTCTGCACGATTTCGGCTCGCCCGGAAACCTCGAGGGCCACATGTACACCGGCGACGTTCCGATCAAAAACTGGACCTCCAATTTTTCCGAGGAAATGGCCGAGGCGCTGACCGGAAGTACGCTCTCGGAAACGTATTTAACGGGAAAGGGCACCTGCGCGTATTGCGCCGTGGCCTGCAAGCGTATCGTCAAGATCGACGACGGGCCTTTTGCCATACCCGAGGGGCCGGGACCGGAATACGAAACGGTCGTCTCGTTCGGGAGCCTCGTGGGCTCGGCCGATCTGGCCGCCGTCTGCAAGGCGGGCAGGGTGTGCAACGACCTCGGGATGGATACCATCTCCGCGGGCGCGACGATCGCCTGGGCCATGGAGGCCTTCGAGAGAGGCGACCTGTCCGCGAAGGACACCGATGGCGCCGCGCTCGAATGGGGCGACATGCACACGGTGATCGACACCGTGCTTCCGGCGATGGCCGCGCGGAGCGGTAAACTCGGCGAACTGCTTTCACTCGGAAGCCGCGCGGCGGCCGTAAAGACCGGGCGCGGTTCGATCGCGTATACCGTGCAGAGCAAGGGGCTCGAGGCGCCGATGCACGATCCGCGCGGCGGCGGGCACGGCCACGCGCTTGCCTACGCCGTGAGCCCGCGCGGAGCCTGCCACGTGGCCACGGCCATGCACTTCATGGAGACCGGGGCCTGTAACTATCCTGAAATAGGTTTCGAGTTCGACCTGGAGGCGCTCACGGACCAGGGAAAGCCCGAGACCATGGTGCTCTCGACGGCTCTCGGCGCGATCGAAAACAGCGCATGTCTCTGCCAGTACGCCGATCGCTCGCTCAGCTTCACCGAGATCGTCGAGCTGTTGAACGCCGCGACCGGTTTCGGGTACACCGCCGAAACGCTGATGGAGGCCGGGTACCGGATTTTCCACCTCAAGCGTCTCATCAATTATCGCCTGGGCCTTCGCGCCTCCGACGATTCACTCACCGAACGGATGCGCGAACCGGCGCGCGACGGCGAGCCCGCGGGCATTCCGATCGAGTTCGATTCCATGCTGGAGCGTTTCTACGCGCTGATGGACATGGACCCCGAGAAAGGCATAGCCCGTGCCGATAAGCTCGAGAGCCTCGGACTCGGCGACGAGGCACGACTGGCATGGGGCAAGTGACGATAACGGTACACCTCAGCGGCGTCGGACCGCTCAGAGACGTCGTCGGCAAGCGCCCGATCGAGTTGCCGGCGGGCGCGACCGTCGCGGTGCTCGCGTCCCGTCTCGACATCCGCAAAGACTACAACGAGGTGTATCTCGTCAACGGCCGGCGGCGCGCACGATCCGCGCCCCTCGAGCAGGGCGATCTCGTTAAGGTCGTCTCGCTCCTGGCGGGAGGATAGACGGGCGTATACATCACCCCCGATCCGTGTCGATAAGTCTTGACATTCCCCCGATTTGATGAGAGCCTGCGGGGAATTATCACATGGAGGTCGCACGCATGAATATACCTATCAACTATGGAAAGCGACTCGTAAAGGTCCGCGAACAGATGAGCGCGCTCGGGATCGACGCCTTTGTCGGCACGCGGACGGTGAGCCTTTCGTACGTGGCCGGCGCGTTTGTACCGTGGCGCAGTGCGGTCATCGTTACCCGCGATTTCGCCGGGCTCGTCACGCTGCTCCTCGACCTGGAGCGCCTGAAGGACGAATCGTGGCTTTCGAACATTTCCCCGTACGCGCCGATTCCGGGCATGGACCTGTGGGACCTCGTGGTGCATCATGTTAAACAGAACGGCATGGAGAAGGCGAAAATAGGGGTCGAGCTCGGCCACTCGCCCCGCGGCAACACCGGCTACCTCTTCGCCACCGAATACGAACTGCTGAAAAAATCACTCCCGGACGCAACCTTCGTAAACGCCGTTTCGGTGATGGACAGGGCCACGTATATAAAGGAACCGCCGGAAATACTGCTCCTCCGGCAGGCCGCCGGAATGGCCGACGCCGCGATCCAGTGCGTGAAGGAGTCGCTCTGCGTCGGAATCACCGAAACCGAGATCGCCGGCATCGGCGAGATGGAGCTGCGCCGGCTGGGTAGCGAGTACCACTGGGCGGTTACGGGCTCGTCCGAGGTGGCCTCGGGCTACCGCGCCTGTTACAACATGAACGGCACGACCCAGCCCACGCCGAAGATCGTGCAGAAGGGCGAGAACATCATCGCCGACTTTCATCCCCTCTGTCGCCTCTACTACTCGGACCTCGCGCACAACTTCATCCTCGGCAAGCCGTCGCCCGAGCAGGAGCGGCTCGCGGACGCGTATGTGCAGACCGCACAGACCATCGTGAGCAATTTCAAGGCAGGAAATAAGGTCGGCGACGTGCACGCGGCGGTCATGGACAAGCTCGGCGCGCTCGGGTACGCGCAGTACACCATTCCGTCGTTCGGCCACGGTCTCGGCGTGATGGGACACGAGTGGTACCCGGCGATCATCGCCAGCGACGAGTTCCGCGATGTCGTGCTCGAGGAGAATGTCGTCGAGGTGGCCTTCCTCGCGATGAGCGTTCCGGGCGTGTGCGGGATGCGGCTGGAATGCCCGGTGCTCGTCAAGAAGGACGGCGGCGAGATGCTCTGTAAAACCCCGCTTGAGCTTACGGTGATCGACCTGTAAATGCTTTTCCCGCGGGGATGCGCTTCCCGCATTTTTACCATGCCGTCCGTCGTTAAGCCGCGAAACGTTATATGAAACAGCTTGCCCAATCTTTCGAAAGCAGCCGCGTGTCCGGGCGTGGTTAAGAGTTTAGCACTTGACTTTGACCTCAAAAAATTATGGTGAGTGCGATCATTCATGTGTATACTACAAGCAACAAATTAAATATTAACCAGACAGGCTTAATGCAGAAAAATTTAATCATAAAAAACACGAGTGTGTCAGGCAGATGGGATTTTTATACCACATAACTTTCTTCAGTGCATGCTTGTCCTTCCTGTTTTCCTTCACTCAGATTATTCATCCTCAGCGCAATAAGAAACGCAGTGTGACAGCGTTAACTTTTTTATTTACCGGATTAATCCTTATCTATTACCCATATATTAATTCTCATTTTTTTGAAAAATTCCCATCCTTATTTTTACTTCATCTTCCAATTCTTTTTTTTGTCGGACCCACTCTGGCCAAACTGTTGTTCTTGTTTCTCGAA
>JBFZEY010000322.1:0-2855 GCA_041306625.1 Spirochaetota bacterium
AGGATTCTGAAGGGAAGCGTGTCCGTACGGCGGGATTTTACATGGCTGTATACGGACTGTATTACGGTGCTTAAGATAAATCCGGAGAATAAGATTGTAAGAATTATGTATAGTAAGGGGATCTCGTTCATTAATAACCAATTTCTTTTTATGATTAGTGAAAGATTATGTTTTGCCGTTGAAGAAAAGTAAACAATAAAACATCAGGTTTATTCAACGTGTACGTGGTAAAAACCTTGAAATCCCGACGGCGGCGAAATATACAAGCGTCCCCCCCGTTACCATGGTCGCGCCGGTGGGAGTGTCGAGGTTATACGAGAGAAACAATCCGCCGAGCATGATGACTACCGTGTAGACGATTCCCGCCGCGAGCACCAGTCTGTAATCCCTGGACACCAGAAGCCCGAAGCTGGCCGGAAGAACGATGAGCGCCGATACAAGGATTATCCCCACAATCTTAATGCTCACGACGATAATTGCCGCAAGGAAGACCAGCATTGCGTTTTCGAGGAGGGATATCGGCACGCCGCTGACGGCAGCAACCTCCTCGTCGAAAGAAGCGAACAGAATGCGATGAAGGAATATTGCGACGAAGGGAAGAAACAGGGCCATGGCAATGATGACAAGCGTACGGTCGAAACCGGTAATGCCGAGGATATTGCCGAAAAGATAACCCATCAGGTCGAAGGTGTAGTCCTTCCGGAAGGCGATGAAAAGCGCACCGAGCGCCATGGAGAAGGAAAAGAATATGCCGATACTCACATCGTAGCTTATTCTGCCCAGCCGGACTATACGCCCGATGACGAGCGCCGAGGCGATGCAGAATACGAGGGCGGTGTAGAACGGGTTGATGCCGAGCAGAAGCCCAAGCGCGACGCCTGCGAAGGCCGTATGGGCGATGCCGGCTCCCATAAAGGAAAGACCGCGCATTACCACGAAAAACGAGAGCGTGCCGAAAAGAATACCCAGAAGAAAACACATGAGAAACGCGTCTTTGAAAAAGGCCATGTCGAAAAGTTCCGTCATCGGGCCCTCCGGCAGGTTTCGCAGTTCTGGTCGTGATGCAGGAAGTAAACATCCCTTCCGAACACTTTTTCCAGCGCTTCGGTGGGCATGCCGTCTGACGGTTTCCCGTGGAAGTGGATCTTTCGTTTGAGGCAGGCAACCCTGTCTACGATGGCCGAAACGCTGCCGATATCGTGCGACACTATGATAATGGTCATGCCCTCGTTATCGCGGAGATCGACAAGCAGTCGATAAAAATTATCCTGGGCGACCGCGTCCAGGCCGGTCGAGGGCTCGTCGAGGATGAGCATACGCGGATGCAGGGCGAGCGCACGCGCGATGAGCACGCGCTGGCGTTCGCCGCCGGACAGACTGCCGAAGTGGCGGTCCCGATGCGTGCTCATTTCGACACGATCGAGCGCGTTGTCGATCGCCTTCCGGTCGTCAGCGTGGAGATGCTCGACGATGGCGGCGCGCGCATAGCGTGACATGGCGACAACGTCGTAGGCGCTGAGCGGGAAATCCGCATTGTATGCGGATCGCTGCGGAAGGTATCCGATTAGCCCGCGCCGGCGAGTTTCGGCCGGAGGGAGTCCGTACACGCGGACCTCTCCGGCAGAGGGCGGCGTAAAACCCATCGCCGTCCGGAGCAGGGTGCTCTTTCCGCTGCCGTTTGGCCCGACGATGGAAAGTATCTCGCCAGGGTCGACCGTCAGGTATATGTCTTCAAGTACCACGGCAGAGCCGTAGCGGACCCATACTCCTTGCATGGACAGCGCCGGATGCCCGTTTCCAGTATCAGTATTCATGATTCAAAATCCCGCATCAGCGCACTCCCGGAGCGTCGCTGGCCAGTGCTTTAGAGAGGAGACGCGCATTGTATTCCATCAATCGCGGGTAATCCGACTTTTCCGGGTCGTCAGGATCTCCGAGGCTGTCAAGTTGCAACAATACCGCACCGGTCTCGCGCGCCAGGGCGGTAGCGGCCCCGCTATTGACCTTGAGGTCGATGATCACGACGCGAACGTGTTCAAAGCGCGCTTTTTTGACAAGGCGATTGAAATCGCGGACCGATGGTTCATGCCCGTGTCCCTTTTCAATTGTATCGACGATGTGAAGCCCGTAGTCGGCCGCGAAGTAATTCCATGACGGGTGCCACTGAATCAATTTTTTATCGGGGAGCGGGCGCAGCATGGCGGCAATACGCCTGTCACTCTCGTCTAGCTTTTTTCCGTATAATTCTAGGTTTTGTCTGAAGTATTCCGCACCGTTCGGATCGATTTCCGAGAGCCTGCCGGCGATATGGTGTGCGATCCTGTGGCCGCCGGCGATTGAAAGCCAGATATGTGGATTGTCGTGACCGCCGCGGTTCATCAAATACGATACGGCGGTTCCTTTTCGAAGATACTTTTCAACCCAGCCGTCGTATTCCGGGTGAATGCCGATAAAGATTTGCGACGCCTGCAGCCGCTTCACGGTGGTTGGAAGAGGCTCGAATGTATGGGGATTGGCTCCCGGCGGCACCGCGAAAAACACCTGGGCGCGGCCGCCGGCAATTGAACGTGCGATATCGCACACGGGATAGATTGAGACGGCGATCAGCGGGTCACCGCCCGGGGTTCCCTCCTCGCGTGCGCACGAGACGACCGTAGAAAGCGCAAGCAATGCGCTAAGTGCAGCGGTCGCGCAGAGCGGGCGATAAGGTTTCGATTTCATTGAATGGTCCATTAAGAGGTCGTGGCAGTTCCTGTATCCGATTCCGTATCCGCCCCCGGAAGCGCCGATCAGTATGGAGCGGGTATGCACGGTCTCCAATTTTGTGGGGCCTCGCTGATTTGCGCAAGGAAATT
>JBFZEY010000323.1:0-3698 GCA_041306625.1 Spirochaetota bacterium
ACGAAGGTAATCGGATTTGCCCCCTTTTTTCTCAAGCAGGCGCACATCCTCAATCGACATTTCCTTGTCCACGGCCTTGCACATATCGTAGACGGTAAGGGCGGCCACCGTTACCGCGGTCAACGCCTCCATCTCCGCACCTGTTTTACCCTCGGTTTTAATCTCTGAATCAATCTGCACCCCTCCGGCCTCCTCATCGATAGCCATCTGCACGTCGACATAGTTTATCATGAGGGGATGACAGAGCGGTATGAGGGAAGAGGTGACTTTGGCCGCCATTATCCCGGCAAGCCGGGACGCCTCGAATACGTTGCCCTTGGGGAGAAGGTTCCCGGAGATCATCTTGACCGTCTCCGGACTCATCCTGATGAATCCGCGCGCCCTGGCGCTGCGCGCTGTCACCGCTTTCGGAGAAACATCGACCATCTGCGAACGCCCTTCGGCGTTATAATGGCTGAAATCCGCCATGGTCAGTATTTATGGTCCTGAATGAACTGGATAACAAAACTCAAAATGCCGGAGAGGATATAGATAGAAATCACGACAAATACCGCCCACTGCTTGAGAAATACAATCAGCAGGACAATAATCATCAGAAAGAGCAGCAGCTTTACCCCGTGATAGGTTTTAAACAGCGAGGCCTGGGGCTTTTGATATTTGAAGGTCGAAACCATCAGAAGCGCCACTATCACGAAAAAGATTGCAAAAACGACTAGGGGGATTTCGTCTCCATGGAAACAGACGGGCACCAGCGCGATGATAATCCCCGCCACCGGAGACGGCAGACCACTGAACGAATTTGATACATGGGTTACGTTAAATCGAGCAAGCCGGTAGGCAGCACAAATCGGGAATATCGAAGCGAGGAAAATTCCCATATCCACCGATTTTCCCAAAATGGGTACGATCATGCCCGAAAGGTACGCCTGATAGGCCAGGTACCCGGGTGCAACCCCGAACGTAACGCAGTCCGCAAGGGAATCGAGCTCGGCACCGATGGCGCTGTCGACCTTCAGGGCGCGTGCTATCGGCCCGTCAAGGCCATCGAGCAGGGCCGCCCCGAGGATCAAAAGGCCCGCGACCATATAACCCTGCGGCGTACCCGTGCTTGCGAAAATAACCGAAATAAAACCGCAGAGAAGGTTCCCCATGGTCAGGGAGTTGGGCATCCACGCAAGGTTCATGTCGATCCCTTTTATCAAGTGTGACATAGCCGGCGGTCATTCATCTCGCACGGTATACATGGCGGGCTGAAAACGCTTACGAAGCGCCAAAGCCTGATTACCAGTTACAGAAAAATGCAGATTCCGACCCCTGTCAATGAAAAAAAAGGCGAGGATGCGCCAGGCTGATTCAGAACTCGTCCCTGAAGTATACATCCAGTTCCCGATGGGATGAAAAGATGCGGTCCGCTTCCGTGAGCCTTTCCGCCTCGAGGGTGGTCGTCAGCGCAAAACAACGGAGTCCGGCCAATTTTGCGGAGGTGATACCCAGAGGCGCGTTTTCAATTACCAGAGCTTCCTCCGGCGGAAACCCAACTTCTTCCAGCGCCTTGAGGTATGGTTCTGGATGCGGTTTCCCGTTTTTTATATCATCAACGGTTATAATGCTGGCAAAGCGCCGCTGTATGCTTTCGGGCAGTACATAGTGTACTGATCTGCGAAGCGAGCCGGTAACCAGACCAAGAACTATTCCCTTCCCGGAAAGGAATTCAAGCATACCATCCACTCCCGGATAGACGGCTATTGGATACCGCTCAAACAACTCGAGCTTTCGCTCCTGCAGGCGTTTCATTTCATCGGGAGAGGGAATATCCTGGCCCTTCGAGCGGAAAATATCGATTATCGACCCGATCCCCGACATGCCCTCCCTCATATAGATATCCCCGATGGAGAGCGTTACCCCGTAGTCGTTGAATACCCGTATCCAGCATTCCGCATGCTGCCGCATGGAATCGACGATCACGCCGTCCATGTCGAAAAGGATGGATTTTAATCCGCTCATCCGTTCGGCGGTCGCTACCTGCACTTTTCCTCGAGTCGGGACAACAACTCCTTCTCGGATTCGATTCTGGTCAGCATGTCCTCCCTCCATGCCGGGGGAGGGGCCCCCAGGGCTTCCGCCATGTCACAGAGGCGTATCGAATGATTCATATTGTGCAACTGTACCCGCCGACGGTGAAGGACCTGGCAGTCCTGCAAAGCGGGCATATCGATCGATTGCGCGACCTTCTTGGCCTCGGCCGCGTAATATCCGGTAAGATCTTTTTTCATTCTCTCATACATTACCGGATTTATCATCCTGTGCAGATTGATATCATTCAATTCCGCCGGGTCCCTCTGCAGCATCTTCTGCAGCTCAACACGTGCCTCGTCGAACCTGTCTTCATTCATGAGTCGCACGAACACATCCTGATATGATTCCCGAAAGCTCTGCGAAACCAGGAACCCGACAAAAACCGATGTAAGCGCCATACCTATGGCAAACAATGTTTTGTATTTCTTTCTAAAACGATAATACAGGATAACCGCGGGTATCACGACATAGAAGACGACCTGCGTTGCTGTTTTCAATTTTTCCATATAATATCCGCGTTTATTGTTTCGTTAATTCCGTGGTTATTGACACCCGCCGCGCATGACGATCGAAAGCCAGCTCAATAAGCCGGTCGATAAGCGCCGCATACGAAAGGCCGGCCGCTCCCCACAGTTTGGGATACATGCTGATCGAGGTAAAGCCGGGCAGCGTATTGATTTCGTTGAGATAAAAAGCGGACCCCTTTTTCTCGAGAAAAAAATCGACGCGCGCCATCCCCGAACAGCAGAGCGTGCGGTACCCGCGAACGGCCGCATCCCTGATGTCGGCGGCCAGGTCCGCCGGCAGGTCCGCCGGAATCCGTAAATCGGCCCCTTCGGGATCGATATATTTTGCGTCGTAGGAATAGAACTCGTGTCGCGGTATTACCTCTCCCGGGGATGACACCTCGAGCTGATCGTTGCCCAGCACCGAACACTCGATCTCGCGGCAGTCGACGGCCTTCTCGACCATTACCTTCGTATCAAAGACGAACGCTTTATCAACGGCTTCCCCGATCATGGCCTGATCGGCCACCTTCCGCACACCCACCGAAGAGCCCGCGTTAACCGGTTTTACGAAAACTGGAAGGCCGAATTCGCTCTTTATCCGCTCAACGATCCGTTTGGCTTCGCTTTCCCACTGCGCCCTGCGAATCGTTATCCACGGCACAACGCCGATTCCGGCATCGCGCAGCAGCCGCTTCGCGACGTCCTTGTCCATCCCCACCGCCGAGCCGATTACGTCGGCGCCCACATAGGGCACCATGGCAAGCTCGAGAAGTCCCTGCAACGTCCCGTCCTCACCAAACGTACCGTGCAGCACGGGAAATACGACATCGATATGCCGCCGTTCATTCGTATCGATATTGTGCAGTCGGAGCTTCCGGCCATCCTCGAAATGATTAACGAGCCAGAGTCCGGTTTTTTTAATGGCCAGGACCCTGCCGAAAGCCTTGTCATCGATGATCTCTGCCGGCTCCTGGACATACCAGCGCCCGTCCCGGTCTATCCCGATTGCGGTCACCTCGTATTTCGTCCTGTCGATGGCCGAATACACCGATGCGGCCGAGCAGCGCGATACCTCGTGCTCGCCCGACCTTCCGCCATAGAGTAATCCGACTT
>JBFZEY010000324.1:0-2681 GCA_041306625.1 Spirochaetota bacterium
TCGGCTCGTTGTTGTTCGTCGTCGAGACGATCAGGTTCGCCATGACGATCTGGTCGTTCTCGTTTATCCGGTAATGGTGGAAGAGCGTCCCTCGCGGCGCCTCGATGAGGCCCACGCCCTCGTTGCGCCTGCTTCCCTTCACGACCAGGTCGTTTTTGAGCAGATCGGCGTCCCCGAGCAGCTCGTCGATCATTTCGGCCGAATGCAGGAGCTCGATCAGGCGCGCCCAGTGCATGTGCATGGACATGTGATTGGGTTTGCCCTTCGTGTAGGCCCTGTACTCCTCGAACTCCTTCTGCGCCAGCGGAGACGGGATGAAGTCGCAAGTGTTGAGGCGCGCGAGCGGCCCCACCGTGTACCATCCCTCGGCCTTCCCGAGCGACCTGAGGTACGGAAACTTCATGTAAGTCCACGAACGCACTTCCTCGCCGATGTACTTCAGGTAGTCCTGGTAGTCCACGTCCTCGAGAATCTTTTTACCGCCGGAGTCCACCGCCCGGAGCACCCCGTGGTACAGATCGAGCGCGCCGTCCTTGCGGACAAGGCTCAGATGGCTCGAAGGGAATACCGCGAAGCTGTCGATAAACGCCGCGTTCTTCTTATGATACCCCTTGAAGAAATCGAGCGCGCCCTGCGCCCATTCGATCATCTTGTGGGTGTTGAGCGGATCGGCCCCCTTGAGGAACTCGTCGCGCTCAACGGGGGAGAGGCACTTGTTGATGCCGCCGGGGATCGCCCCGGTGCCGTGTATCTTCTTGCCGGCCGTGGCCCGTATGATCTCCTGGCCGAACTTGCGCATCATCACCCCCTGCACGGCCAGATCCCTGTGGTGTATGGCCACGCCTATGACGTTGCGGATCGCCGGGTCGGCGTCGATCCCGAACAGCAGGTCCGGTGAGACCAGATGAAAGAAGTGCAGCGCATGCGACTGGAACATCTGCCCGTAGTGCATGAGCCGGCGCATCTTCTCCGCCGTGGGGGTGAGCCCGTCCCCGGTGCCCGCGCCAACGATGACGTCCATGGCCTTGGCGGCGGCCAGGTGATGGCTGACCGGGCAGATGCCGCACAGGCGCTGCACCAGCACCGGCGCCTCCCAGTACGGACGGCCCTGTACGAAGCGCTCAAATCCCCTGAACTCGACTATATGGAACCGGGTGTCGGTCACCTGGCCCTGCGGATCGAGCTGGATGGTCACCTTGCCGTGGCCCTCGACTCGTGTTACCGGTTCTATCGTGATCTTTCTTCCCATTTTCTCTCTCCGTATCAGTCAAACTTCACGACTTCGTAGGGCAGATCGAGCGGCGTGCCCTTCAACAGCGCCACCAGCGCGTTCCAGATGAGGTCGGCGCTCGGCGGACATCCCGGCAGGTAGTAATCGATCTTGACGATCTCGTGAAGCGGATACACCCGGTCAAGGATCATCGGAAGCTCGTCGTCGTTGGGGATTATCCCCCCGTCCACCGTGGGGCAGTTCAGGTAGGCCTCCTCCAGGCACTCCTTAACCGGAATGCCGTTGCGCATGGCGGGAAGCCCTCCCATGATCGCGCACTCGCCCAGGGCTATGAGTATCTTGCAGTGCTTGCGGAACAGCCGCAGGTTCTCCACGTTCTCGCTGTTGCAGCACCCCCCCTCGATGATGCCGATATCGCACTGCTTGGTGAAGGTCTTTATGTCGTCTATGGGCGACTTGTTGAACTCCACCAGGTCTATCAGGGTGAGTATGCGTTCGTCGATGTCGAGCACCGACATATGACAACCGAAACATCCGGCGAGCGACGCCGTCGCGACAACCGGTTTGCTCATATCGTTTCCTCCGTTGTTATCTCGTTGTGTCTACGCGCGTTCCAACTCGCCGCCGATCGGCGCGCCGTCGTATTTACGCTTGCCGATGGGTACCGCGTACCCCACGCCCTTGCGTATCAGCGCCCCCACCGGGCAGAGGTCCATCGCCCGCTGCGCCGCTTCGTCCCCGAGGGCGTTCGCAAGCTCCGCGTCGTGGCCTATGCGCACCAGGCCGCCGCGGTTGATCAGGCCGAAGACCTTCCGCCCGTCTGCGGCCCTAACGCCCCGGACGCAGCGCGTGCACTGGATGCAGCGGTTGCCGTCCTTGTACAGCTTCGGTATGGTCGCGTCGACACCGCGCTTCGGCCAGAGGTACGGAAAGCGCGGGGCAAGCATGGTATAGCGGTACGCCAGCGCCTGCAGTTCGCAGTTGCCGCTCTTCTCGCACACCGGGCACATGTGGTTGCCCTCCACGAACAGCATCTCTATGATCGCCTTGCGCAAGTCCTCGAGCTCGGGCGTCTGGTTTTCGATGACCATCCCGTTCGCCACGGGCGTTGTGCATGCCGCCATGTTTCTTCCGCCCACCCGGACCGTGCAGATCCTGCACGCGCCGGCGGGTTTTATCCCCTCGTAATGGCACAGCGTCGGAATATAGACCCCGTTGTCGCGCGCCGCTTCGACGATCGTCTGCCCGGCTTTCGCCGCGCACTCCTTCCCGTCTATCGTGAATTTCATTTCGCTCATCTCAGTGCTCCTCGTGGACGTTTGGTATTCTCCCGGCCGCCTCGCAGGAGGCCTTCACCGCCTCGGCGAGATTGAACTCCGTAACGTACTCCGCGTCGCCTCTCACTTTCGCCTCGTACAGCTCCCGGAAATTCTGGATCGTCGTATATATG
>JBFZEY010000325.1:0-3338 GCA_041306625.1 Spirochaetota bacterium
GAATTCTACCGCTTTCAGGCCCGCCTGGCCCGCCTCAACCTGGCCATGCGCCGCGCGCCGCAGCCGATCATCTGCGCCGTGCACGGGGCCGCCGCGGGGCAGGGCTTCAGCTTCGCGCTGGCTTCCGACATCCGCGTCATCACTCCCGATTCGAGATTCAACGCCGCATACATCAACATAGGCCTGGGAGGAGCGGATATGTCGTGCAGTTATTTTCTGCCCCGCATGATCGGCGCCGGCCGCGCCTACGAGTTCATGTACACCGGCGGCTTCATGTCGGCGGAAGAGGCGCTCGCTCTCGGGCTGGTCAGCAAAATCGTCGAGCGCGACAAGCTCATTGACACGGCGCTCGAATATGCCCGAATCATGATGACCAAAAACCATATGGGACTTCGCCTCACGAAAGAGGCGATCAACATGAACCTCGACGCCGGCGGGCTCGAGGCGGCGCTCAACATCGAGGACCGCAACCAGACGCTCCTGGCCATGGGTTCCTTCATGAAAAAGTAGGTCTTCCGTCCGTGTGACGGTCACCTCCACCGGAGTACGAGGGCTCTCAACCACCTATTCTCTTCATTGCCGCCCGGCCCTGGTCCAACAGAATAAGGGCGCGGATCATCTCCGCGCCCTTATTCTGTTCCGGTTAAACGGCCGCTTATTCCGGCCTTATTTCAGCTGTTTGGCCATCTTTTGCTGGATCTCGCGCGCTTCCTTCACAGAGCTGTCAATAACCTCTTTCCCCGAGGGTATGTCGTCGATGATCCCCTGCACCTGCCCGATAAGCTGGACACCCCTGTCGAGGTCTCCCGCTTCGGTCGCGGCCTGAATCTTGTCGAACGCCGTCGCGAAGTGGGCGAGCTGAATCATCGTCTTCGGCCCCTGCAGCATGGTTCCGATAGCGAGCTTGAACCACGGCAGGTTCATGAGCTTCGCGATGCGGATCGATGCGAAAAACGCGCGGGGCAGGCTCATCCCCTGGCGTATCGCCTTTTCGGCGGCCGGTGTCTTCAGCACGCGACAGTAGAGGCCGTCGAATCGGCTGGAGTACAGGGTGTCTTCGATACCCGCCTTCAGCTGGGCTTCTATGGTCTTAAGCGCAACCGGGCTTTCCTTCGTCATCGAAAGGCGGGTGCCCATGCCGACTCCCTCGGCGCCCAGCGCCAGCGCCGCGGCCATTCCGCGTCCGTCGGCGATACCGCCGATCGCAACGACCGGGATCTTTACCGCGTTGACGATCGCGGGGACCAGCACCATCGTGGTGACCTGTCCGCCATGGGCGGCCGCTTCGTGACCGGTCACCTGAAGCGCATCCGCGCCCTGCTGTTCGGCGCCCATGGCGTGCTTCTCGTTCACCACGGTAGCGATTACCTTGCCGCCGTATTTATGGGCGCGCTCGGCGATCCAGCCGCACTTGCCCAGCGACACGTTGATGACCGGGACCTTTTCCTTGAGCAGTACCTCCGCGTTCTCCCTGGCGCCCGGCATGAGAAGCGTCGCCCCCGCGCCGAATGGTTTGTCGGTCAGCTCGCGGATCCGCTTGATTGCCGCGCGGGTATCTTCAGGTTTGAGGGGGCCCGTGGCGAGCCAGCCGATTCCTCCCGCGTTACAGACGGCGGCGACGAGTTCCGGTGTGCTGATCCAGCTCATCCCCGGGAGGATGATCGGATATTTGATCTTGAACAGTTCGGTGATCCTTGTCTTCATGATAGTCTCCTTTTGTTATAACTGCCGTCCGATACAGTCCCGCTCCTGCCATTCAGGCCCTGTGGGCCGGCCGGTACGGAAAAAACCATTCTGTCCTACTGCCGTTCTACCGGCGGCAAAAAACATACAATGCTTTTCCTGCGCCACGGTACTATTAAAATTTTTACAGTACCGTTTTGTCAAACACATCTTGCGCTTAAACCGGGTATTATCGTTTTCCGGGTCAGAGCATGATCTCAAGATCCGTAAGCGGGTATGCCGCGCACGAGTGAATATAGCCCGAATCGCGGTCTGATTTCCTGAGTAAAACGCCGCGCGGCTGGAACACCTTCCCCGAAAGCAACTTCATCCTGCACATGCTGCACTCACCGCACCTGCACAGCGCAGGGACCACAATGCCGGAGCGCTCGAGGGCCGTGAGGACCGGCTCTCCCGCCTTCGCCTTCAGGGTCTTACCGCCGCGTACCGAGATCCTGAATTCAGCGGTACCCCTGATTGCCTCCGGCCACCCGGGCTCGGCAGTTATGTCGCGCGGAGGGCCGAACATCTCGCGGCGCACCCTTCTCTCCGGAATGCCGATCTTTTGCAGCTCGGGCATGCAGAACTCGTACATGCCGGACGGGCCGCAGATATAATAGGTTTTTGAATTCGTATCGCGCAGGACTTTGCGCATGAGGTCGGCGGTGATGAAGCCGCTGAGCTCCGAACAGCTTTTCGAGGGCTCGGAAATCACCGGCGTATAGCTGAAGCCGCCGTAGCGCGCGGCACGGTCTTTCAATTCTTCATGAAAGATGATGTCGTCATCCGCGCGGCTTCCGTATATCAGATGGATCGTGCGATCGAGTCCCCGGTCCGTAATCTCCCGTATCATGCTCATGAACGGCGTTACGCCGCTTCCCCCGGCAAGGCACACCATGCTCTTCTCATGATAAAGCGGATTGAAATAAAAGTTCCCCGCCGGTGAAGTTGACTCGAACTCGTCGCCCGGTTTTACCGAATCGAGGAGCATGTCCGAAACAAAACCGTTTTCGACGCGGCGTACGGTCAAATCGTAATAGCCCGTCTGGTGCGGCGCCGAGGAAATGCTGTAGGGGCGGCTGGTACGCACGCCTTTTTTTTCCACAAATAGGTTGATGTACTGGCCCGCCTGGAACGGGGGCAGGTATCCGTCGACCGGGACCATCCTGAGCGTCGAGGCGGTCGCCGTCTCGCGTACCACCGTGCCCACCCTGAGCCGCACTGCGCGCGGGTGCAGCAGGCCCATCAGCCGGGCGGTATGTCCCTTCTCGACGGTATAGTCGATGCCGTACTTGCGGCAGACGAGCATCTCTTCGCGGATACGCTCGTAACCTTCGATCTGTTCCATGATGTCCCTTGAGCTCATGTCCTACCTCCCCCTCTTGCCGAGGTGTTTCAGGGCGGCCCTCCCCGCCGATGATCCCGAAGTTAGCGAAGGCTGGAAGCCGCCCTCCGCCGCCCATGCGCCCGCGTGGTACAGGCCCGCGATGGATTGAACGGGCGGGTTGACCAGCCGGGAATCCTTGGCGTACTGGTCGAATCCGTAGAAGCCGCCTCCCGGATGACCGAGATAGCGTATATGGGTCAGCGGCGTGGCGACCTCGATCTCCTCGATG
>JBFZEY010000326.1:0-3559 GCA_041306625.1 Spirochaetota bacterium
CGAGTTGGTGACGCCGCCGCCTGCGTAGAGTACCGGCCGCCTTGCCGCATTGATCATTGCGGCCGCCTTAGAGATCGCGTCCATGTCGAGGGAAGGTGGCGCCTCGGGTTCGGCGATCTCGGGCCAGCCGTATACATCGACCTCCTGTGTCTGTACGTCTTTTGGAACATCGATCAGCACGGGGCCGGGCCTTCCGGAAAGAGCGATCTCGAAGGCTTCGGGGATCACCTGAAGGAGTTCCGCGGCGCTGCGTACCAGAAAGTTGTGCTTGGTGATCGGTATGGTCATGTTGTAGATGTCCACCTCCTGGAAGGCGTCGCTTCCCAGCATGGAGGTGGGTACCTGTCCGGTGATTGCGATGAGCGGGACCGAATCCAGACGGGCATCGGCGATGGCCGTAATGAGGTTCGTCGCCCCCGGACCGGATGTCGCGAAGCATACGGCGGGCTTTCCTGTCGAGCGCGCCATGCCGTGCGCGATGAAGCCGGCGCCCTGTTCATGGCGTGCCAGTATATGGCGGATGGGGCTGCCGTACAGCGCGTTGTACAGCGGCAGGTTGGCGCCGCCAGGGATACCGGCCACGGTATCGATGCCCTGACGTTCAAGAAGTTTAATGATGATCGCTGCACCGCTGAGTTTCATGCTGAATCTCCTTCTGGACTGTGAATATGATGGCGGTAATAACAAAAAAGCCCCTGTCGGTTGCACCGACAGGGGCTTTCGCTTTTACTCGCTGTTACGCGACGGACCCTACGGTGTAACCCCGCTCGAGGCGCATACCACTACCACCACCACGGTGAGGGTGGCTGCGGATAGAATGATGTTCTGCGCTCTTTTGGCCGTCATTGTTCTTTCAAAATGTCCATAATTTTTAAATATGCAGAAAGGATAGCAGTCGATGCCGCTGCTGTCAATAAATTTTAAAAAAATACTAAGGATTTTCTTACAACGGTCTACAATTCCCCTATCTGCTGTCACGGCTTCTGCATCACATAGAAAACGTAGCCGTAGTGGGCGGAATATTTACGGTGCATTTCGATTTCGCGTTCTATGGCGCCGATCACGCCCTGTGCTTCCGGCACGTCCTTGTACTTTTCGCGCGATGCGGGCAGTTTCGCTTCGAGCGGGGCGTAGTAGTCGTCCCACCATGACGGATCGGGAAGAGGGAAGTGACCCTTTATGCGGTACCCGCTACGTTCGATGATACCGAGGTTGCCCTCAATCGTGGTGATCTCGGGGTATTCGGCTTCCCAGAAGTCTCGGATCTCTTCGGGCGGGTTTTCGTCAAACCAGGTGATGTGTGTGGCAGCGAGAAAGGCGCCGTCCCTGAGGAAGCGTTTCCAGTCGCCGAGCGCCTTCTCGAAGCCGGCGATGTAGATGGAGCCCTCCGCCCAGATGATATCAAAACTTTTTTCCGGAAAGTCCATCTCTAACATCGAGCCGTGAATTATTTGAATACGGTCTTCCACTCCCGCGCTGCGCGCAAGTGCCTCCAGCTGTTCGAGGAAGGGGCGGTGGAAATCGAGGGCCGTTATCCTGAAACCCGTAGCTTTGGCAAGCTCGACGGTCTGCATGCCGGGGCCGCATCCCACGTCGAGGATAGCGCCACTTTCGGCCGGGAGCGAAACGAGAGAAAGCGCGCGCAGCGTGGATTCGCGGTCGCCGGGGCCCTGGCGGGGCAGGCCCTGCTGTATATCAAGGAATATCTCGAACTCATTCAAGACGAACCTCCGCTCAGGAATTTCCTGAAGCCGCGCGCGGCATCAGGAGGATAACCGACGGATTCATAAAACCGGTGAGCTCCGCTCCGGTGCATGCCGGACACGATATTGACGTAAAGGCATCGGTGTGCTTTCGCCTCCCGCTCAAGTGCCGCCATGAGCTCCTTCCCCACGCCCTTTCCCCGGTGCTCATTTGAAACAATAACGTTCTCAACGACCAGAAACGGCCTGCATTCGCCCACCAGGTCCCGGCACACGATACCCATCGCGGTGCCGGCCAGGATTTCCCCGGAGCGGGCGCCCAGGAGGATGTAGGCCGGATCGGCCATGACCGCGAGGAGCTCATCGCGCATGATACGGCGATCTGTGGGATAGCCCGAAAGCTCTTCTAGCAGCGCGGCCAGCGCGTCAATGTCGGTTTCCGCAATGCGGTCGATGGTGATCATGGGTCGGTATGGGAATATAGTATATCGATCTACTGCTCCTGTATCACCTGTCCGCGCGAGGTGAACGATATGCCCTGCTGTCCCCGCGTGCCGATCATGACCGCCTCAATGATCGGAATCGTCGATGGAGCGACCGCCGACCACTTTACGATGAAATTTGCCCCCGATCCGCCCCTGGTGTCCGATTCCTTGACGATGTAGCGAATGGTCTCGAGCGGTCCAAGCGTCACCGGCTTCACGATGAACTTTTCGATGAATTTACCCTTCGAGTCGTAGTAGTCGGCCGAGAGCAGGGTTATCGGACGCGCCATGTCCGTGTTTCGTATGCTCAGTGTTGCAGAGAGAAGTATATAATCCTTCTCTCTGTCGCCGTAGTAGATATGCGAGTATACGGGCACGTAGAGGGTCTGGGCCTTTACCCGCTTGACCTGGCCCGAGGCCGGGCTGAAGGCGAAAGCGGCCAGCAGGCAGAGCGAGGCCGAGAAAAGCATGCGGGCGGCCTTGACTTTTATATGCATGATTGAATCTCCAACTGTTGGTTTCGGCTGTCACGGCATGAGTGATGCCGAACACAGTATGGCGTATCGGAAATGATTATGGCAAGTATATCTTAAAATTAAATAAAATATCTTTTCTGTCCGCCGGAAGCCCCGATCATTTGCACTCGTTCCTCGATGATTTAAAGCCTTTATTCGTTGACATATTACAAATACGATGGTATATCCATTAAGGGTGGATCGGCTATCCGGGATCGGCCGCGACCACCTGCTTTTATATGCAAATATCACTATAAATAAAGAATGGAGGAGTGGCATGAGTGACGCGTATTCCGAAAAACCGTGGTTGAAACAGTACGACAAAAACGTGGCGCCGAAGCTCGACTATGAGGAAAAGTGCTTTGCCGACAAGTTCGCGGAGATAGTGGCGAAATACCCTGACAAGACCGCACTCATCTACATGGGCGCGAGCATTTCATTCAGGGAGCTCGACACGCTTGCGAACAGGCTGGCGAACTATCTCATCAAGTCCGGATTGAAACCGGATGACGTGGTGGGGCTCCACCTTCCCAATATACCGGCACACTACATCGGTGTCCTCGGTGTCCAGAAGGCCGGGTGCGTCTCAACCGGCCTCAGCCCTCTCCTGACCGCCCCGGAAATGGAGCATCAGCTGAAGGATTCCGGGACGAAGGTGGTGCTGACCGTCGATGTGCTGTATGCGAAAATTGAAGAGGTGGGCAGTGGAGCTTCCTTTTCAACGGTTATAGTCTCGGAGATAGCGGACTTTCTGCCTGGAATAAAAAGGGTGCTGGGAAAGCTTTTGAAAAAAATACCGACGGCCGAGGTACGCCCGATTCAGGGGAAGAAGGTCGTCCGCTTTATGGAGGTCATG
>JBFZEY010000327.1:0-3955 GCA_041306625.1 Spirochaetota bacterium
AGGAATAGCAGCGCGTCGTCCGAGCGTTCGTGGTCGGGAAACTGCGAGGATAGCTTGTAAAACGACTCGATGGCCCCGGGAATAGTACCACCTTTATAATAGGCCTCGCCGATCGAATAAAGCGCCATCGGGTATTCCCCGGAGTCTTCGGCTATGGACGCATATTCCCGGACGGCCTCCGCCGGCCTGTTCGCGCCGAAGTGTATCTTTCCCGCCCATATCGCCGCCGAGTCCCTGAACGGGCTTTCGGGGTATTTCGATTTTAGCTCGTTGAATTTCACCAGCGCCGCCTGGTTCATCGTGGCGCTATACAGCTGGATTCCCGTTTTCAGCAGCACCTCGTCCGGTCCGGGTGCCTGCGCGCCCCTGCCGGGCTTGTCATCTTTCTGTGCGGGCTGAACGGGCTTTTTCCCCGCGGGGACCGGCGTTTTAGGCGCGGCCTCCTTCTTTTCCGCGGGAACTTCGCCCTCGAGTATGCTTCGGATTATGGCCTCAGTCTGCGGGGTGCCCTGGGCCATCAGGCAGGTGAATGAGAGCAGTACGATAAAGGGTACAAGCGGCAAGCGTTTCATTTCGCGATTATTCCCGTGTCTTTTCGGATTGGCCGCAGTTCCGCCGGGCGGCGTCTGAGCTTTTTAACGGGCTCTACGGATGCCTTATCCGCCGGCGCGCGGTTTTCGCGAACCAGCGGCTTCTCGGTCAACGGAGGCGGCATGCGGTCGATGTTGTCCAGTGTGCCAGGTTTCAGAATGCTCTCCGTCCGTTCGTCCTTTATAATTTCCGGCTTTTCGGCGGCCGCGGGGAACGGATCTCTCCGTTTCAGATCTTTCACGTCGGAAGCGGTGCGAACATCATCGGTCCGGGCCGGCTCCGATATGCGGTCGCGCAGGTCCATGTCAGGCGTCGGTGTAAGGGTGCGTTCGGGAGAGGGCGGCTCGATAATGCCGTCTCCCGTCTCCGGTTCGAGCCTGCCCTGTACGGGGAATTGTATTTTGTTGATTGTGGATTCCCTTATTTCGCTCAAGAGTTCCGAATCGAGCATCGACCGGAAATCGCCATCCCGCTTTTCAAGTTTTATATCGATATCGAAGGCGTCGTTGGTTTCGCCCACTATCTGGGTGCCCATTTTACGCGCACCCTTTTTCCCGATCTGGTGCCCGATAATGACCGCAATAATAAGAAGGACGGCCGTTAGCAGAAAAAAGCCCTGGCGTATCGTACCGGCCGTTTTTCTCGGTGTGCTTTCAATGAGGGCGTTGAGCCCGCCGATCATTCGTGAGAGTATCTGTACCAGTGAATTCATGATCCTTTCCGGCCTCGTTCGTGATGAGTCCAGTCAGCCGTTTCTGTCAAGTATAATGACAACCCTGCACCGTTTCAAACTATTTCTTGTGGCCTGCGCAGCGAGCACCCGTCGTGCGTCCTTTTCGGATATAACCGGACAGGCGTTCATACTTTTAAGGGCGACAGAGTAATAGGGACGGTCGCCCGCCCTGCCCAGGGTACGCGCCTCGTCTTCGGTGTGACAGTAGGCCGCGAGGCCGTGTTTGAGCGCGAAGCGGCTGTCGATGAAAGTCCTGCCGTAGATCTCGGCGCCGTCCCCATCGTAAATCGAAGGGAAAAGCATCGGCTCCAGTTTAAGACCACGCCCGTCTACGATGAGTCCGGTGTAATCGGTCTTCAGCGGCGTATCGTCGATAACCGGAAGCTCCATCGTCGGGAAGTCCCAGGAAAGCGATCCGATAAGGCCGCCGAAGCTTAACCGCGCCTCGCAGGCACTGGTCAGAAAGCCGGCCGGATACCGCCTGAATCTGGTTTCTTCGGCTATCGTTTCTGAAAGGCGCCGCCTGACCGTATCATCATCCCGAAGATAGTCGTCCAGTCTGCGGTCGGGATCTATGCGGATTGCCTTTATGGCGCGAAGCAGGTTCTCGAGAGAGGCCTCGCGCGCCCGGCGGTAGGTGTCGCTTCGAGCCCCGTTTATGGAAAGCGTTCTGCCGTCCTCGGGATCGATCGGTGCACCCTCGGACGCGACCGTCGCCTCACAGCGCCCTGTCGCGCTGATGAACGATCTGGTCCAGTTTATGCTCCCGTCGCCGCGATGAACGACGAGGTCGGCGGCGCCCGCAGGCCCGCAGACTAATAGCAACATGACCGTCGCGCCGGCGACGGCAGGAATGATCCTTTTTCCCGCCCTGGAGCGGTTAGCGTCTCGTTTCAGCAAGGGGAGATTCCGTTCATATTCAGTCTGGGACAACCGCATCGCTATAAGTATCGGCCTGGCACGCGGTCTTTTCCAGTAAAATATGTGTCAGGGGAGGTCGTCAATACGGGCGCGGCAGGATGCAAGGTGGCGCTGGAGTTTGCGTGCCGCGGCGGCAATGTCCGCAAAAAGGATGCCGGCACTTCTTTCCGCGGAAAGCTCCCCATGCCTGGCGAGGTAGGCGTTTGTGCGGCGAAGGAAGGGGCTGAAAAGCTCCGGCAGGTCTCTGGATGCTGTATCGAGCAGGACCTGCCGTTGCGCATCGCTCTGATCCCCATAGGGCACGGCCGCCAGGGAGGCCGCCGCTCCGGTTGCGTCCAGTGCCTCCTCGAGCGCCAGGCGCAGTGCGCGAGCGCTGCGGGCACCGCTGGTCAGATAGCGGTGCAGCACCTCGACCGGGCCGGGGTTGCGTGCGGGAAACTCGTTGATCAGCGACTCGAGTGAGCGCTCGATGGTGTTCGCGATGCGCGCACCGTCCCCGCTGGCGTTTATTACGGGCACCGCGACTTTGCGGGCAGAATCCTCGAACCAGTTCCGATAGAGGTCGAAAACGTAGTCGGAGATGACGGTACCGCCTCCGCCATACGCCTCGACATACTTGATCTTGCGTTTGCGGATGACCCGCTGGTTGATGCCGTCGAGATTGAGGAAGCGAGTTGTCCTGGCAAGCCACTCCGCATTGTGGTGGGTGCCGGTGCTGTGGATTTCCCTGCCGGTGTAGGCCAGGTCCTGTCCGACCAGTACGATCGGGCTGCACCCGAGATTGAGCAGAAGATCGAAGGCGCTGGTGGCAACCGAACCGCCCGACTGGATGTCCCCCGGCGGCTCAATGTAGCGCTCGACCCAGTCCATCGCCGGGGTCGGTTCGCGCCGTACTCCTCCGTCGGGCCCGTTGTAGTATTTTGCCGTGGTGCTGAACATGATCTTTCCCTGATAAACGTCGGCGATGCGCGGATAGCTCACCATGTCCGCCAGCAGCACCGTGCCGCCCGGGCGTTCGCCGAGGAAGTGTTTGATGCTGTGTTTCTGCGCGTCTATCGTCATGACGATGTGCGGCTCCACGCCATGACGAAGCAGCACCTTGAGGGCCGTATCAACCGAAATGATGAGGGCCCTGCCGCGGAGCCGTCCGAGCGCGGACGCGTTTTTCCTCAGCGAGGGGCCCGCGGAAACTATTATACCGGGAAATCCCGAAAATTTTCCGAACAGATCGGCGACCCTGCCCGCATCGAAACTTCGGGGAAGGTTCGCGAATATGTTCGCGATCCAGCGTTCCTCAAACTCGAAGCGCGTAAGCAGGTCCGAGAGCTTTGATGAAAAATAGCGGCTGATATCGGCGACCA
This sequence comes from Spirochaetota bacterium, assembly GCA_041306625.1. Taxonomy (GTDB): domain Bacteria; phylum Spirochaetota; class UBA4802; order UBA4802; family UBA5368; genus MVZN01. The sequence continues at coordinate 3,607 of JBFZEY010000327.1, forward strand.
TTGAATCATAGAAGTCTTTACCGAGCAGGTAGGACGGACGATGGAAAAAGACCGCCTTGCCGCGGAACGTGTCGATGTCGAAGCTTTCGAGCAGGGAGGGAATTTCGCCGGGCGAGACGATTATATGCGCGCCCTCCAGGTTCGTCGGGCACGTTGCCCGCGCGAGGCGGACGACCTCGGGGTCCTTTTCGAGGGCTATGACGGTATGGTCCGGGAAACGACCGCGCAGGGCCGCGATGTGGTAGCCCAGGCCGAGTCCGCCGGAAATCAGGATCCACTCCGCCTACGATCCGTCGCGCGAAGCGGAGCGGGCCGCCGCCTCGTTTAATAGCGGCAGGGCCACCGCCAT